>JBLIGB010000001.1:0-41791 GCA_047636795.1 Bacteroidia bacterium
AGAAGTTCTTGGTGCTATCGACAATCAGACTGATGCTTCGTGTAGTGGAATGGCCGATGCGACTGTGGATGTTTCGGCTTCAGGCGGCACGCCTCTACATACATTCGATATTGGTAACGGTCCTCAGGTAAGTGGCTCGTTTACAGATCTTTTATCTGGAAGCTATTCCATCACAGCTATAGATGGTCAAGGTTGTACGGCTAATATCCTAGTCGATATCATCGAACCGGTTTCATTGATGGCCGCAATAGTTACTCAAACTGAGGTAAGTTGTTTTGCAGGAGCAGACGCCTCGGTAGAAATTGCCGCTCAGGATGGAACTGGTCCGTACACATTTGATATCGGAAATGGTACACAGGCTACGGGCATTTTCACTGGGCTTAGCGCGGGCAATTATTCAGTAACGGTTGCAGATGCGAACGGATGTTCGGTAACAGTTGATGTCGTGATTACGGAACCAACTCAACTTTCCGTCACCATTTTGACTCAAACAGAAGTTTCGTGCTTCGTATTAACGGATGGCGATTTCGAGGTAGAAGCATCTGGTGCAACACCAGTTTATTCTTACGATATCGGTTCTGGTCCGCAAGCAACAGGCGTTTTCAACACGCTTATCGCTGGTATATACACTGCAACAGTTATTGATGCAAACGGTTGTACTGAGACCATTGATGTGACGATTTCCGAACCAACTCTGGTTACTGCATCCATCCTCAGCCAAACCGACCCGCTTTGCTTTGCTGGTAATGATGGCTCTTTTGAAATCGAAGGAAACGGTGGAACTCCAACGTATCAGTTCGATATGGGTACAGGGCCTCAGACAAATAGCTTGTTCACGTCTCAAACTGCTGGCACTTATTCCATTGATGTAATCGATGCCAACGGCTGTACCGATAATATTACAGTGACGCTCAGCGAACCAACAGAATTGTTGGGTACAATCGATGTACAGACAGGTGCTAGTTGTAGTGGCATTGCTGATGGAACAGTTGACCTCTCAGCATCAGGTGGAATGCCCCCATATACTTATGACATTGGTAACGGTCCGCAAACAAGTGGTTCTTTCATCGGTCTTTTTGCAGGAACTTATTCGGTCACCATTGAAGATGGTCAAGGTTGTACAGTTATTGTTCCTGTTGATATTACCGAACCTGTTTCGCTCTCATCAACCATCGTATCTCAAACGGCAGTTTCTTGCTTTGCAGGTGCCGATGGAACAGTGGAACTGACAGCTCAGGACGGAACTGGTCCTTATACTTTTGACATTGGCAACGGAACTCAGGCTACCGGAATTTTCTCTGGATTATCAGCAGGAAATTACACGGTTACAGCAGCTGATGCAAACGGATGTTCGGTTGCGGTTGGCGTGGTAATCACCGAACCAACGGAACTCACTTCTGCCATCCTCTCGCAATCCGACCTGACTTGTTTCGGGTCGAATGATGGAGAATTTGAAGTGCTCGCTTCGGGTGCCATTCCAACGTACAGTTACGATATCGGTTCAGGACCACAAGCCACAGGCGTATTTATCGACCTCTTGCCAAATACCTACACGGTGAATATTCTCGATGCAAATTCCTGTACAACTAGTATCGATGTGGTCATTTCTGAACCTAATCAATTAGTGATTGATGCCGGTGTGGACCAAACAATTTGTGATGGAGAAACGGCTTCGTTGAATGTGATAGGAGCGGCATCTTATACTTGGGGTCCACTCTCTGACCTGAACAACCCTAACATCGCCAACCCAGATTTCATAGGTTTAACAACAACCACTTTGACCGTTATTGGAACCGATGCAGATGGATGTATTGCCACAGATGATGTAACCTTAACAGTAAATGCCCTTCCTCCTGTGGATGCGGGCGCGGATGAGGTGATTTGCACCGGATTTACAGTTCAATTAGGGGCGAGTGGAGCCATTTCTTACGTATGGAACTCAGCAACTAATCTTGATGACGGAAGCATTCAAAATCCAACATTCTCAGGAACATTGACAGAGACCTTAACGGTTACTGGTACAGACGGAAATGGTTGCGAAAATTCGGATGACGTAATTGTCATTGTCAATGATTTGCCAGTTGTTGATGCTGGCGCTGACGAGGTAATTTGTGAAGGACAATCTGTTCAACTTCAGGCATCAGGTGGTGTGAGTTATACTTGGGGGCCACAAACAGGATTGAACAATTACGCCTTATCAAATCCAGTTTTTTCAGGCACGAACACCACAACTTATACGGTAACATCCATCGATGGCAACGGATGTACCGACTCTGATGAAATCACGATTACGGTAAACGCTATCTTACCGGTTGATGCCGGATTAGATACTGCAATTTGCTTCGGTGAAACGGTTCAATTGTTGGCAACTGGTGCCTCCACATATGTTTGGTCACCAGTAGCTGACTTGGATGATGCAACGATTGCAAATCCGCTATTTAATGGAATCGTAATCACAATTTATTCTGTTACCGGAACGGATGTTAATGGTTGTAATGCTACAGATTATGTGACAGTTACAGTCGATCCGCTTCCAATTGTTGACGCGGGATTGGACGAAGCTATTTGTATCGGAGATCAAGTTCAACTTGGTGTTTCCGGAGCTGTATTATACGAATGGTCGCCAGCTACAGGCTTAGACGATTCTCAAATATCGACACCAATATTTTCGGGTACATCAACCGCACTTATTACGGTTACCGGAACTGATGGAAACGGCTGTGTAAATACCGATGACATTGAAGTTGTTGTCAATCCATTACCGATTGTTGATGCTGGTTCTGACGTAGAGATTTGCTCTGGATTCACCACGCAACTTGTGGCTTCTGGAGCAACAGATTACACCTGGAATCCTATTGCCAATTTAGATGATGCAAACGTTTCTAACCCGGTTTTTTCGGGCATAGCCACGACCCTGTTTACCATAACGGGGACGGACGGAAACGGATGCGCAAATACGGATAATGTTGAGGTAATCTTGAACGATTTACCTGTTGCTGATGCAGGAACGGATGTAGAAATATGCGTGGGACAAACCACACAACTAAATGCTTCAGGAGCCGCTAATTTTAGCTGGGATCCAAGTGCTGGACTGGATGATGCAACCATCGCTAACCCAACGTTCTCAGGAATAACCACTACCTTATTTACCGTCACCGTTACGGATGCAAGCGGATGTCAAGATACGGATGTTGTTGAGGTAACCGTACATGCGCTACCGAACGTGGCGGCAAGTGCCGATGTGGCGATTTGTATTGGAGACCAAACACAACTTTCGGTTTCTGGAGCAGATACGTATGTATGGACTCCAGGTGCAGATTTGGATGATGAAACCAGTGTTTCGCCAACATTCTCTGGTCTTTCCACTACTCAATTTAATGTGACCGGTACTGATGTAAACGGTTGTGTTAATACGGATGATGTTGAAGTTATTGTTAACCCACTTCCTGTTGTAGATGCTGGATTTGATGAAGCCATTTGTTTTGGAGATGTATTACAATTGGAGGCTACAGGTGCTACCAACTACGCTTGGAATCAAGCCTCAGACTTGGATAATGCGGCAATTTCAAATCCAATTTTCTCAGGTGGTTCTACAACCACGTTTACTGTAACAGTAACGGATGATAACGGATGTGTGAACACGGATGAAGTTACCATTACGGTTAATCAACTTCCAGCGGTTGATGCTGGTGTAGATCAATCAATGTGTGAAGGAGAATCTGTTCAACTGACCGTAGTAGGAATTGGTAGCCCAATATGGTTCCCAGGAGGGTCACTTTCTAATCCAACCATCTCAAATCCAGTTGCAACTCCAACCACTACCCAAGAATATGTGGTGCGCATTACTGATGCCGCAGGGTGCTTGAATACCGATACTGTGGTTGTGACGGTAATGCTTAAACCTACGGCCGTAATAATTGCCAATTTAGATGCTTGCCAATCGGAAATCATTCAGTTCGAAAGTGCTTCGTTGGGCAATATCGCAACCACGAATTGGAATTTAGGAGATGGAAATTCCGAAACACTACCAACCTTCGACCACAGCTATCCTTTGGAAGGAAGCTATCAAGTGATTCTTGCGGTTACTACTGACGAAGGTTGCGCGGATACGACTTCGCATAATATCAGCGTTCATCCTAATCCAAATGCCATTTTTAGCGTGCTGAATGTTTGCCTTTTGGATGAAGCGAATTTCATGGACCAAAGCACCGTGAATAGTGGCTCTATTACTACTTGGAATTGGGACTTTGGAGACTCAAATTCGGCCACAACCCAGAACGCTCAGCATGGTTACGCTACAGAAGGCACCTATGCAGTTGAACTTGTGGTTGGAACAGACTTCGGATGTCTCGATTCCGTTACTAAATATATTATCGTGCATCCTATGCCCGTGGCCGATTTTACAATAGCGAATGCCTGTGCAGCAGACACAATTGCTACAATCACCGATAACTCATCAATTGTTGGAGGAACAATTACCGATTGGCAATGGGTTCTCAATTCAACAGATACGATTATTGGTCAATTCGTTAGCTTAGGAAGCTTACCGGTTGGAATTTATTCAGTTGAATTAACTGTTTGGTCTGATGAAGGTTGCATCAGCACAATGACTCAAGATTTGGAGATTTATCCGTTGCCTGCTGCAGATTTTAGCGCAACGGTTGTATGTGAAGGGCTGGAAACTGAGTTTACGGATTTGAGCACGGGAACTGCCGCTTATCCAATTACAGAATGGGATTGGATGATTGATGGTATTCAGTCAAGCATTGATACAAATCCAGTATACATCTACGGAACTTATGGCAATCAATTGGCGGTGTTAGAGGTTACAAATTCTGCTGGATGTACTTCTCAAATTACTCAGGACAGTATTCTTGTTCACCCTGCACCAGTTGTGGGCTTCAATTTTACTTCGCATTTCTGCGAGAATGATTCAGTCTTTTTTGTAGACCAATCTTCAGTCCCTTTATCCACCAACGACACGCTTTCTTCTTGGAGTTGGTCGTTCGATGCGGTTGATTCGGCTTTCGGACAAACATCGAATTATGTGTTTACAGAATTTGGAGACCACGTGATTATCCTGAATGTGGCTACCAATAACGGTTGCATGGGAAGCGATACGCAAACGGTGCGCATTAATCCGTTGCCAAATGTGGTAATAGAGGCAGACCAGTTTGAAGGTTGTCAAGTGCTTCCTGTTCAGTTCTGGAGCGAGTCAACCATACAGCCGGGTTATTATTTAGATAGTTGGGCTTGGACTTTTGGGGATGGAAGCGATACGCTTTATGCGCAGCATCCAGGACACGATTTCTTGGGAGCCGAACCTGGAGATACTTCAACTATTTATTACGATGTTTCTTTGACTGTAACGTCTTCAGACGGGTGCGTGGCAACACTGAGTGAAGATGAATTGATCACCGTTTACGCGAATCCAACTGCACTTTATGAAACTAACTTTTACAACACAGATCTTAATGATCCTCTGTTCCACTTCACCAATCAAAGCAGTGAAGATGTAATTGAATGGTACTGGGAATTTGGAGATGGTGATTATACGGACGAAGAAAACCCAAGGCATACGTACGCAGATACAGGTAGTTATGAAGTCACCCTGCTCGTTACTACGATTAACGGCTGTACCGATTTCATTGATTATACCGTTCGGGTAAATCCAGTATTCGTGTTTTACATACCCAATAGCTTTACGCCAAATGGAAATGATCTAAATGAATTTTTCTTCGGACAAGGACAGGGGTATATTGAATACAATATGATGATTTATGACCGCTGGGGAGAAGAAATATTTGAATCACATCATGACCAATTTCATTGGGATGGTTCCTATAAAGGAAATCAGGTACAACAGGACATATATGTTTATAGATTCGAAATTATTGATTGGATGAATCACCAACATATTTACACCGGAACTGTAACACTACACAGATAAGTCTATCCGCACAAAGGTTGTGCACCTGCGATTAGAATTTTGAGGCAGATGTAACTACGTTGTAATCGAAAGTGATTACTCGGAATACCTCGATTGGCGGATAAGTTAAGCACGTATGAACGCGTTTGGATTAAGGTGAGTTAAGTCATGTAAACCACCCCGATTTGTGAGCTAAATGTGAGATATAAGAATTTCCAAGAAGCAAAAAACCCTTGTAAATCAATGATTTACAAGGGTTTAAAAATAGAACATCAATCGTTCCTGCGGTCCGGACGAGACTCGAACTCGCGACCCCCTGCGTGACAGGCAGGTATTCTAACCAACTGAACTACCGGACCTTGGTAATTTATCGGGGTGCAAATGTAAATTAAAATGTCATATCTGAAAGCACATCTGAAAAATTATTGTGGAACAATTTCGTACTCGATTTTATCAACTCCATTTAAGCGTATTCCAGTCATGTTTTGCATCACCTGAAAATAGTATGTGCCAGCGGTGGATAGGTCAACTTCCTCAACATCAACAGTGAATATTTTTTTGCGCATGTCCAAGGTTGGTTGGTCGATTACGCTAATCTCTTTGTCTAACATTAGAATGCCAGCAGAGGGGCTTATCACCTTCATTTTGAGATAAACCTTGTCGAACTCATAGTTTTCATTCAATGACAGTTTCAACCGAAACACTTTTGACGATGTACTTTTAATCGAAACCCTGAACAAAGGTGTTTGATCTGAATTCCAAACACCGCTTAGGAAAATGTTTTTTCCCTTTTCATCGGCTGCTTGGAATTCAGGATTGCGTACGATTCTCAAAGAACCTTCAATCTCATCTATTACTTCAGTTTCGCCATTGTTCAAATGAATTATAGCAGTAAGACGTTCTCCTTCATCCAAGAAAAGCTGTTTGACTACCTTATTGTAACTGCCATCAACCATTATATTGTCATTCAAGGTATCATTGCCTATAATGTAGCTAACGCGAAGAAAAACGGGGCCTTTGTACACATCGATAGCATTCACAAATAGTGACACATCTACATAGCACTTGAAATTGGCTGGGTAAACAGTTGTAATTGGTTCGTCCCTTGAGAGTTTGGTGAAGTCAACAGAATATGCGTTGAAAGTAAATAGAGTTAGAGCTAGGCCAAAGAAGAATTTCATTAATAAAGTTTTTTGCGTTTGAGCAAATATGGGAGGAGTACTTGGTCAAATCCTTTAGAAATATCTGCCTGGACAAGGTCTATACCGTATTGGCCGCATTTCAGTTTCAAATCACGCTCAAATTGTTGCATAGATTTCTGATAAGCCTCTCTCACTTCAAGTGGATTGAGCTTTAATTCCTCTCCAGTTTCCATATCTACAAATCGGTATGGACGGTTTTCAAAATCGAAATCAAGCTCTTTCTTCTTGTCAGTTACATGAAAGAGAATTACCTCATGTTTGTTGTGCTTCAAATGCTGAAGTGCATTCCACAAATCATCTTGGCTTTTTTCCGAATTCTCAATCATATCGCTAAAGAGAATCACCAGCGATCTACGCTTCAGTTTATCAGCAATTTCGTGTAAAGCTTGAGCGCCAGAACTTCGTTTGGACTTGTCTTTCGGAAGCGGTTGAAGCAGTTTGTCTAACTCACCAAAAACAAGCTGAGAATGTGTGGTGGTTGATTTCGTATCCGTATGGATTTCAACGCCATCCGAGAACAGCGAAAGACCAAAAGCATCTCTTTGCCTCTTTAAGAGGTGAACCAAAGATGCGGCTGCGTACGTGGAAAAACCAATCTTATTTACATCCAAATGCGAATCGTTGTCTTTCATAGGAAAGTACATCGATGAGGATGTGTCAATCACGATTTGACAGCGGAGGTTAGTTTCTTCCTCATAACGCTTTACGAAAAGCTTTTCCGTTTTGGCGTATAATTTCCAGTCGATGTGGCGGGTTGATTCACCTGCGTTGTACAACCTATGTTCCGCAAATTCAACCGAAAATCCATGAAACGGACTTTTATGTAAGCCAGTAATAAATCCCTCTACCACTTGTTTGGCAATGAATTCCAGCTTGCTGAATCGCTTTACGCGCTGACTATGTAGTGAAATACTGTTCATTTTCTTTGCTGATACGAACTTACGGAAACGACCATCAAAAAGACATGATTATAAAAGTCAGGCCCTCTTTAAAATTGATTGAATCTTTTGAACCTGCCCGTCTGGATTAGTTGGGGGTTTCCCCGATTAAAAATCGGTGCCGGGCTTTTCGCTGTATCTTTTTCCAGCACCCTTCTCCGCCCTAGGCGGACAGGGTTCGAAAAAAGGATGCCGCTTCAATCCCTAACCCGGTGCTCCGAATAAGATTAGCGCGACATTAAATTTCTGAAGAATTTAGAAAACACAAATCCGACCTCGCACAACTGCTAGACCGGATTCGTATATTCCGTTTATTCGTAATTCTTAACCTACATCAAAGCATCCAACTTCTCAGCGAAGGTTTGTTTTGGAGCCGCTCCAACCTGCTTATCTACGATCTCTCCATTTTTGAAGAAAAGTAGGGTAGGGATGTTTCTGATACCGAATTTGGCGGAAATTTCAGGGTTGTTATCCACGTCAACTTTACCAATTACAGCCTTATCTCCGTAATCGTTTGCAAGTTCTTCAACGATTGGCCCAACCATTTTACATGGTCCACACCACACTGCCCAGAAATCTACCAAAACTGGCTTGTCCGACTTCATTACTAGTTCTTCGAAATTTGCGTCTGTTAATTCTAATGCCATTATATTTTCTTATTTATTGATTCGTATCTAGCATTGCCAAAAGTATAAAATCTACATGTTGATCATATCGCTTTGCCGACAATCATTTAAGCTTCACTTCCAGCCCTAGCTGATTCTGGATATCGTAGATCAACTGTTGTTCTGGTTTTATTCTAAAGTTCTTGGAATGCATATCTACCCAAATTCCTCTATTGTCTACAACCCTCAAATTAACTTTGCAATTCCCTGGGTTATCAATTAAAAACGTTTTCAATTCTGAAATGTTCTCTGGTTGAACTTCTTTCAGCGGCATCGTGATCGTTATGCTGTTGGTTTTGTTCTCTAGAATATCATTAAGTAATTCAACAGAGTTTAACTTGAATTCCTTCTCCACAGGAACTCCATCGGCTTTGTTTCCACCCCATCTGCGTTCCTTCCAAACACCTCGTATATAAAGGAAGAACTCAACATCTAAATACTGACGAAATTTTGTGTAATCCTCTCCGAAAAGACGGAATTCCATTGAGCCATGTTTGTCTTCAATTTCGAAAAATCCCCAAGGCTTATTCGTCTTGGTCATTCTGTGCTGTACGGTCGTGATAATTCCCGCAAACTTCCATTCGCCAGGGTTTTTCTTGGCTTCTTCGCTTTCCAGAACACCAAGGTGGATGTTACAAAACCGTTTCATCACCAACTCAAAATCGTTGAGTGGATGACCGGAAATGTAAACGCCAACTACTTCTTTCTCAGCTTTCAACTCCTGAATGTTACCCCATTTTTCGCATACTGGAACGTGAGGTTCTGGAAGTTGAACGTCTGATTCTCCACCAAAAAGAGAAACCTGTGAGCTGTTTTCAGCCGCTTGCGTACTTGCTCCAAATTTGATGGCTTTTTCCAAGAACGGGCCTGAGCCGTCATCATGAAAATATTGTGCGCGATGGCTATTCTCGAATGAGTCGAAGGCTCCAGAAATAGCCAAGCTTTCTAGTGCCTTTTTATTTGCAGAGCGCAAGTCAATTCGTTTCGTTAAATCAAATATTGAATTGAACTTTCCACCTTCTTTTCTTTCGTTAATGATGGCTTCAACTGCACCTTCACCAACACCTTTAATTGCACCAAGCCCAAAGCGTATTTCGCCTTTATCGTTTACTGCAAACTTGAACTGACTTTCATTCACATCTGGCCCAAGAACCTGCATGCCCATTCTTCGACATTCGTCCATAAAGAAGGTAACCTTCTTTATGTCGTTCATATTGTGCGTCATTACCGAGGCCATGTATTCGGCAGGGTAATTTGCTTTCAGGTATCCAGTTTGGAATGCTACAACAGAATAGCAGGTTGAGTGAGATTTGTTGAATGCGTATTCAGCAAATTCTTCCCAGTCACTCCAAATCTTCTCCGCAATTGTTAAATCGTGGCCGTTATTTTCGCAACCATCTAAGAATTGGGGTTTTAGCTTCGCTAGAAGGGCAAATATCTTTTTACCCATCGCTTTTCGAAGCACATCCGCATCACCCTTAGAGAAGCCAGCCAGTTTTTGCGACAAGCGCATTACTTGCTCCTGATAAACTGAAATACCGTACGTTTCTGCCAAGTATTCCTCCATTTCTGGGAGGTCGTATGTTATTTCTTCGGTGCCGTTTTTACGGGCAATAAAATTTGGAATGTACTTCAGCGGCCCAGGACGATACAGGGCGTTCATTGCAATTAAATCCGCAAACTTATCTGGTTTGAGACCCCTTAAATGCTTCTGCATTCCGGCAGATTCAAACTGGAAAGTACCGTTGGTATGTCCTTTCTGATAAAGCTTGTAAGTCTTTTCGTCATCAAGCGGAATGTCATCAGGGTTGATGTCAATTCCATGACGGTCCTTCACTAGTCGAATAGCATCACGAATAATCGTAAGCGTTTTCAGCCCCAAGAAATCCATCTTCAGCATACCCGAATCTTCAACCACGCTGTTGTCAAATTGCGTCACCGATAAATCGGAATCTTTAGCAGTTGTCACAGGAATATGATTGGTAATGTCATCTGGCGTGATGATAACGCCACAGGCATGGATTCCAGTGTTACGAACCGAACCCTCAAGAACCAATGCTTCATTAATCACTTTCGCGATTTCATCTTTACCGCCAGCAAGTTTTTTCAGTTCTTCAGCCTGAGCTATACGCTCACTATCGCCATTTAACTTCTCCTTAAGCGCTTTATCGTCAAGACCAAATATTTTAGCCAAGCTGATGTCAGGAATAAGCTTCGCGATTCTGTCGGCTTCAAAAAGGGGCAGGTTAAGGACGCGAGCCGTATCTCGAATGGCAGACTTAGCTCCCATACTACCGTAAGTCACAATTTGCGCTACTTGATTTTTACCATACTTGGCAACTACCCAGTCGATAATCTTACCTCGGCCTTCATCATCAAAATCAATATCAATATCAGGAAGCGATACACGATCAGGGTTTAGGAAACGCTCAAAAAGCAGGTCGTATTCTATCGGGTCAACATTGGTAATTCCAATGCTGTACGCAACCACAGAACCAGCCGCAGAACCACGACCAGGACCAACAGCCACGCCCATTTTACGAGCTTCAGAAGTGAAATCCTGAACAATTAGGAAGTATCCTGGATAACCAGAGTTGGCAATTGTTTGAAGTTCAAAATCAATTCGCTCGGTTAACTCAGGGGTGATTTCGCCATAGCGCCCTTTTGCTCCTTCATAAGTCAGGTGGCGGAGGTATGCGTTTTCGCCACGTTTACCACCATCTCCTTCGTCTTCTGGGTCTTTAAATTCTTCAGGATAATCAAACACAGGGAGAAGAACATCCTGCTTCAATCTGAACGGCTCAATCTTATCTACTATCTCAGTAATAGTTTCAAAAGCCTCCGGAAAGTCAGCAAAAATTTGCTTCATCTCATTCTGACTCTTGAAGTAGAATTGGTCGTTAGGAAAAACGCGTTTGATGTAATCTCTACCACGAGATTCCTCGTCAATCTTTACGCCTTCTTTCAGGCAGCAAAGAATATCGTGGGCTCTCTGGTCTTTTTGGTTGAGGTAGTAAACGTTATTGCTTGGAAAGTATTTAACGTCATGCTTTTTGGCGAACTCAAGCAAAACCTGATTTACGCGCTTTTCACCTTCTGTTCCATGGTTGATTAACTCAACATAAAAGTCTTCACCAAACTGTTCTTTGTACCAAAGAAAAGCTTCTTCTGCTTGCTTCTCTCCAACGTTGAGAATGAGGTTTGGAACTTCTCCGCCAGCACCACCTGTACTTACAATTAAGTCGCCTTTGAATTGAAGAAGAAGTTCCTTGTCAATTCTCGGAACGTAGTAGAATCCATCAGCATACGAGATGGAACTCAGCTTGGCTAGATTGTGATAGCCCTTCTTGTTTTTGGCGAGAAGAACAGTTTGAGCACCATTGTTTTGGCGTGTTCTGTCTGTGTGGTCGTCCGTTACATAGAACTCGCAACCAACAATTCCCTTGATGTGTTTCTTAAGTGAACCTTGCTCTTCGCCTGCTTCAACTTTAGCATTCCAATCATCAACCTCTTTGTTTGCACTCTCAACCGCACTCACAAAATGGAATGTGCCATACATGTTGGCGTGATCGGTTATGGCAACCGCAGGCATGCCATATTCAACAGCACGTTTTACCAGATTCTTAATCTGAATGGTTGATTGTAAAACGCTGTACTGCGAATGACAATGAATATGAGCGAAATCATGGGTGATTTCAACTTTTGGAGCGTTGTCTTTAACCTTTTTAGTTGCCGCTTTTTTCGATGCCGCTACTTGGTTCCCAACATCAATGTCTTCCGTTTTTATCTGCGATGGATTTGTAGTTTGGAAGGTTTTAAAAGCTTCTGGGCTTAACCCTGCCTTGTCAGGTTTGACAACACCAATTCGAATCAATTCCAGAAAGCAACGTGCGGTTGCGGAAACATCTGCGGCCGCGTTGTGTGCTTCGTCAAATGCCTCACCGAAAAGCTTTATGTGTAACTCAGTTAGTTTTGGCCATTTGAATTGACCACCTCTTCCGCCAGGGATTTGGCAGAAATTGGTTGATTCGTTCTTAGTGTCGATGGAAGGCAAATCCATGATTGGGGCAGAAT
This sequence comes from Bacteroidia bacterium, assembly GCA_047636795.1. Taxonomy (GTDB): domain Bacteria; phylum Bacteroidota; class Bacteroidia; order UBA10329; family UBA10329; genus UBA10329. The sequence continues at coordinate 12,809 of JBLIGB010000001.1, forward strand.
CTCCCAATCGCATGTATTCGGCACCCATAATGTTGATGTCGAATTCGATGTTGTGACCTGCGACAATTTTGCTCTTTGCCAGAATCGCTGTAAAACGGTCTAGGGCTTCTTGAAGTGGAACCCCCTCTTCTAGCGCCTTCTTTGTCGAAATGCCATGAACCTGTTCTGAGTTGAACGGAATGTCAAAACCCTCTGGTTTGACGATGAAATTATCGGCTTCTAAAAGCGATCCATCTGCAGCGTGTAATTGCCAAGCTAACTGTACCAATCTTGGCCAGTTTTCCGCGTCAGTTATGGGGGCTTTATAGTTCTTCGGAAGACCAGTGGTCTCCGTGTCGTAAATTAAATACATGAATGATTTGGCTTAGCAATAAGACAGTCCGAAGATATAGAATTGCACCCCCAAATATTGAGATGTTGATAACTGTTTTATATGTCTCTGAAGACCCATTTCTGAGTTCAGAACCTCGTAAAACGAGTTACTCTGACGTTGCTACATCTACCGCCATGGCGAATAGTGTAGCTGAGAATATGAAATAGGCAAATACCATAATTTCTGTCTTTGTATTAATAACGCTGACGCATTGCTTCATGTTGTATGCGCTTTTGATTTTTTAACGAAATGACAAGTACTTGACAGAGGATGAATTGTAATCGATTGGCATGATAAACCAATGAAGATATGCTGTGTATCTTAAAAAGAAAAGCCCTGAAACCAGATGGTTTCAGGGCTTTTAAAGCGAGTATTAGGGAAGGTTAATTTTGAGTAATTACTTGTCGAATGAGATTGATTTTCTCGTTGTGGAACTGAATTGAATATAATCCGTTCGTAACCCCACTCAGGTCTATGATCGTGTTATTGGTGACCGTTCCCTCAGAATAAACCATCTGACCCATTGCGTTGAAGACGCTTACTCCCATTGGTTGTTCCACATCGGAAATCATTTGGAAGATTCCTGTGCTCGGATTCGGATAGATAATCAATGTATGCTCTTGTTCATCTTGGTCTTCAATTCCTACAGTCATTACGTTGTAGCATGAAGAAGTATCGCTGCAACTGCTCATAGTCACAACAACCGCATAATTGCCAGAAGAATTAGCAGCAAAGGTTTGTTCATCTGCACCAGGAATGATAGCGTAGTTGTCATCACAATCCACCCATTGGTATCCTGCTCCTGCAAGAACAGCAGCAAGCTGATTGCCATTCTGAACGACAAAAGTGTCAGGAAGGTTAACTACAGTGATTTCTACAGAATCAACATTCGCACAGAGCGTTGTCGTATTTATACCTTCCACACTAAAGTAGCCAGTTTGCTGTGGCGCGAATGCCGTGCCGTTTGTAACTCCATTGTCCCACGTATACGTATCAGCGCCACTGCCTGTAAAGGTGACCTCGTTACCAGCACAAACAGTTTGAGTTGATGCATTTGCTACAACCGCTGGCAAGGGATTAATTACGATGTCAGTTGCGTTTTCACTTCCAATGGCTGGAGTCGCGGACGATACAATTCGAATTCTGTAAGCTGTTCCGCTAGCAGTATTTACGGGAAACTCAATCGTTACGGTTCCTGAAACATTTGAAACGACTGAACCAATATCGGTCGGAGATGTGAAATCACCAGTTGCGTCAGAAAGTTGAGCTGTAAACGTATTGGTTCCGCTAAAGCTTCCAACAGCGTTATAATCAACGGTTGTGGTTTCACCAGCGCAGAAAGTCAATGTAATTAAGTCTGTTGTGACAATCTGAGTGCAAGGGTCTTCTTCCAAAGTCAATGCGCCAATGCTGTCTGTAACCGTTCCTGCAACATCAAGGGATGATGCTCCGATACCATCTGTTCCTGCCACGCCACTCGGAGTTTCTGTTCCGCCAGCACCTGGCTGACCTCCGTTTCCAGGATTAAAAGTTGAACCCGTTCTGTTTGCGGTAGAGTTGTTTCCATAAATGCCGTAAGCCATGCCGCCTGCACCGCCACCGCCAGCTCCGCTGTTGCCGCCAGCAGCACCATTACCACCACTACCACCTGCATCGGAATCTCCTGCTGAGTTTCCTCCGCTTCCACCAGTTCCTCCAGGAGATCCGGTTCCGCTATTTCCTCCAACAGCACCGTTTCCACCGGAGCCAATAGAGAATTCACAATCGATAAAAGAGCATGTGGATGCGAGCATGAAAACGGCTGCGCTGTTCCCTCCAGAAAGGCCACCTGCAGCAAATGTGGACGCTTTAAGGCCACCTTCTCCGCCACCGCCAGCCCCGTAAGAATCTGTTCCATCATCGCAACCACCAGAGCCACCACCACAGGTGCCGTCTTCTCCAAGTGTTCCATTTACGCCAGACAAAGCTTCCCAGAATAAACCTACAATGTTTGCAGATGATGCCGCTCCGCCTCCGCCATTTCCGTTAACCGTTTGGCCATCGTTTCCATCGTTTCCTGGATTGCAAGTTCCACTACCGCTACCTCTGTACCCATAACCGTTGGCTGTGAAATCCGTGGCGTTTGCTCCGCTTACTCCGCCTGTGGCACCAAAATCTGGAGAGAAGAAGTCACAATCATCATCCATATAGCCACCTCGGCTACCGTTACCGCCTTTTCTGTTGCCAGAACCTACGCCAGTACCGCCATCACCTGATTCATCATCACTATAGGCGGTGTTGAACTCATCCGCATTCCCTCCGTTGCCACCACTACTACCTGGCGTTGTGGAATTTGTGCCGTTTGTCCCTGCAGAACCATCCGCACCAGAACCACCTTGGATGGTTACACGCTGCAGCGTAAGACTTGTGCTATTTGTAATATGAACCCCGTAAGAACTCTTACCTGGTGTTGTAGCATCAGGCTCTGTAATTTCCAGGTCTGATAATAGGGTAGGCGTGTTTATGGCTGCAGCCAGAATGGTGTAGAATTCACCATTTCCCGCAACACCTCCTGTTACTATTGTAAGACCCGAAGATGCCCACTGCGCATCAAATCCGCCCCAAAGGTTTACGCCAGCCACAACCTCAATAATCTCTTGGTAGTTGGTGTTTGATGTGATTCTAACATCAGAATAATTCTCTATTACCGCTCTTCCGATGCCGAAGTTGATACTGGCGAGGGTGTGCCTTCGCCACCACAGGCTGCATCATCTGTTCCGTTCTGTCCGTCTACGTGGATGATGAACGAACAGCTTTGCTGTGCAAAGGAGTTGAATGTGGTTGTTGCTATAAAGACAAGAGAGAACAGAAGTAGCGTTTTTTTCATGGTTGTATTATTGTACGCTGCTAATATCCACATTTGCTGTTATTCTTGAGTGATTGCATAGGTGTAAATCACTTTCTGTCATGCAGTTAACAGCCTAGCGTAACAGGTGGCTCGGGTTAGAGATTGGAGCGGTTACCCCGCAGCGAAGCGAGAAGTATGAGGGCAAGATCCGACCGAAAACGCGAAATTTGCGCAGCATTTTGAGTGTTTTTCGGTAACTTCCAAAAAGAGAAATAAGAAATTGGAAAAGAAAAAACTTGAAACGGAGTTAGATTTAGCTTCGGAAACTCCATTGGGGATGGCAATTTGCAAGTGTTTTGCACCGTTGTTTTAAGACTGTGAAAATGATTTAAAAAAGGGGCTTGTTTCTTTATGTGGATTATTGCATTTTTGCACCCCCAAAATTTGTAATAATTAAACAAGTCTAGATGCCAACTAAAATTAGATTGCAGAGACACGGAAGAAAAAGCTACGCATTTTTTCATATTGTAGTAGCCGATTCGCGCGCCCCACGAGATGGGAAGAACATTGAAAAGTTGGGAGTTTACAATCCAAACACTAATCCAGCAACTATCGAGCTTGATATCGATGGTACGTTGAAGTGGTTGGAGAATGGAGCTCAACCTACCGACACGTGTCGGGCAATTCTTTCTTACAAGGGGGTTCTCTACAGAAAACACCTTAACGGTGGAGTTAAGAAAGGAGCTTTTACTCAGGAAGAAGCTGATTCTCGTTTCGAGAAATGGTTGAACGAGAAATCGAGCAAGGTTCAAGAAGGAGCTAACGCGATTGCGAAAGCTCAGGACAAGACTAAAGCTGACGCTTTGAAAGCTGAAGCTGCTAAGAATGAAACTATTGCTGCTAAGGTTGCTGCTAAGACATCTGCTTTAACTGCGGAGGCTGATGCTGCTAACGCTGCTGCTGCAGCAGCAGCAGCTCCAGATATTGTAGTTGAAGAAGCACCTGCTGCTGAACCAGTTTCTGAAGCTGCTCCGGTAGAGGAGGCCAAAGTTGAAGAAGCACCAGTTTCTGAATCTGCTCCAGTAGAGGAAGTTAAGACTGAAGAAGCAGAAGCACCTGCTGTTGAAGCTAAGTCTGAAGAGCCTGCTGCTCCTGCTGAAGAAGCTAAAGAAGAGCCAAAGGCGTAATCTGTGAATAATCTTAAAGTCCTTGGAACGGTAACTCGATCTCACGGACTTAAAGGATTCTTCAAAGTGAACATATATTCGGCTGGGATTCCACCGATAGAAAAAGACGAACCGGTCTTCATCCAATTACAGGGTGGGCCGGTTCCTTTTTTTGTGGAAGAATGCTCGGCTGCTTCGCATGATGTGTGGATGATGAAGTTGGAAGAGATTGATTCGCTTGAAGCTGCCAACAAATTTATTGGTGAAGAAATGCTGATTGAAGAAGCCAACTTTGTCGGGATTAAAACCGAGGCAACAAACGAATTGGTTGGGTTTCAGGTTGAAGATTTTGAGAAGGGTGATATTGGTGTCGTCACAGGAATTTTGGAAACTGCCCAGCATCCAGTAATTGAAATTGAAAAGGACGATAATTTGATTCTTGTACCATGGGTAGATGCCATTGTTAAGGAAATTGACATGGATGCCCGAACCATCAAAATCGAGGCGCCTGATGGATTGATTGACCTTTACGTCAATGGCTGAGCCGTATTTCCAGTTTAAGAAGTTTCGTGTTTACCATTCTGCCGGTGGGTTTAAAGTTGGTACCGATGGCGTATTGCTTGGTGCTTGGGCTCCAGCAAAGGATGGCGATTCGGTTCTGGACATTGGAACTGGGACTGGTCTTATTCCTCTCATGATTGCTCAAAGAGCGAAGGTTTCGGTTGATATGGTTGAGATTAATCTGATTGCGTCAGATCAGGCAAAGCGGAATGTGACACATTCCCCATTTTCAAATATGATGGTTTACAATGAAGACGTTGCTCAATTAGCGGAGCGAGGAAAGCAATACGACTTCATTGTTTGCAACCCACCGTTCTATTCGCATTCTCAGCCATCTAAAGATATATCTATTCGATTGGCGAAACATACGGTTACTCTAAATCCAGCAGGTCTCTTCAGGCATGCTAGCGAGCTGATGAAATCAGATGCACGTTTTGCGGTCATTTTTCCGCAGACCGAATATGATGTGTTTTTTAGTGCCGCAAAAGCTGAAGGTTTCTTTGCCAAAGAAGTGGTGAATGTGTTCCCACAGCCAAGTTATCCTTTGATTCGATTAATGGTTCTATTCACCAAGGAAGATGTTGGGGAACCAACCAAAACAGATTTTTTGATTGAGAAATCAGCCAGTCGTCATGATTATTCTGACGAATACAAGGAACTGACGAAGGACTATTTTTTACGCTTTTAGCTCGAAGAAGCTGAAATGCACCCGCCCGTAACTTCGGGTTTGGATTAGGGTAGGTAAGGAGCTGAAGTCAACTTCCTCTGGATGTTCTACAACGAGAATTCCGCCCTCGGACAAAAGACCTTTTTCAAGAATTGTTTCTACTAATTTTGGGTAGTGCTCATAACTGTAGGGCGGATCAGCAAAAATCAAATCCCATTTCTTCTTTGCTGACTCTACAAATCGGAGCGCATCAGCTTTCATAATGGTTCCTGACTCAAATTTCAGTTCATCAAAAGTTGATTTAACAAACGCAGCACATTTAGAACTTGAATCTACACAAGTGACAGATTCTACTCCACGACTTACGAATTCGAAACTGATGTTTCCCGTTCCGCAGAAAAGGTCAAGCACATTCAATTCGTCAAAATCAACCCAGTTGTTCAGGATATTGAACAGGCCTTCTTTGGCCATGTCTGTTGTAGGGCGCACAGGTAAATTTTTTGGTGCACGAATTGTCCGTCCTTTATGATAACCGCTGATTATGCGCATGCTGCTGCAAATATGAATGGAAACCGATGTTCGAGAATTTCCTTGAATGAATAGCTATAGATGAGGTTCTTTGGGTGTTTTCCAAAAGTTAACTTGGAGATAAATTTGGTGATTGACGTGTGGATTTTATCGCCTTTTTCCACTTTTCCACTCAAGACAACCTCAACTTCTGAGTGTAGAATTTTCAATGTTTCCAAGGAAGCCATCAAGTAATAGAGAACATCGTCACTTTTGGAGTAATCGAACCAATTGGAGAAGATGAGTTTGCCTTCTTTATGAATAGCCAACGTGAATTGTTTTTCGTTGAAAACAAGGTTGGCTCTCACTTTGACTGAATCGGTTGCTAATCCGTCCAACCAATTGAAGTAGGAAGTTTGAATAGGTTCTGAAACTACTTCTGCAATTCCTTTAGGAACTCCGAAAACCCCAATAGTATCTGAGTTTGAGAACTCTTGACTTTGAATTAAAACATCATCTGATGTTCCGAATAGGAATTCGAAGTTCTTGGCTTTTTCTGTTTCTGAATAAAGGGAAGCAGGAACAAGCGTTGCTTTAGAATCAGAAATTGAGAAAGTTACTTCCGTATCGGTTACAAAAGACTCGAAGTCGTCTGAATTAATCAGGACCGAAACGTTTTTTGACCAACTGTTGTTGTCAGCCGAAAATGGAAATTGAAATGAAACAAGCTCAATTGCTTTGAAGGCCTTGTTCCGTTTTAGGACTTGAACACTGGAGCGAGAAATGTCCGCAAAAGAGAGAAGGCCGTTCTGAGCAGATTCCTGCTCATTATCGGCCTTCAAATAAAACTCTTGTTTGAAAAGGGGAGAGGACAAATCCTTATTCCCAGTTTCCGCTTGTTGATGGTTCAGTCATAGAACCAACTCGGAGGTCTTTTTGAGGCTCGTAGTATTCTGGTACGATACCATCAAAGATGTAGCTGTTAAGAGCAACAACTTGAAATACAGGAACCATTACTTGTCCTTTTTCCACCATGCCACTTTCCATTGTGAACTCTTGCGTGTTTCCTGGAGGAATGAATCGTACATCATTTATGTCACCACCTGATTTGAAAAGTGAGTCTCTTACGCTAACCATCAAAGTGTCACGGGTAACAAGCCCCATGTCCACAGCTTGTTGCTCTGTAAGTGTATCAGGCACTGTTCCCAGTGCTTTGATTACTGGAAAAGAATCTATATTCACAAACATGATGAGTGTGTCAAAATTAGAAGCGTAAGCACGATAAACAGATTTGTACGCAAATTGCCAATCTCTAATTTTCTTTAGTTTGGTTTCAACTTGAGCATAACGCTTTTTCTTCTCAACATTAAATTCAATAGGGGCCTGTATTGAGCGGTACGCGAAGTAAGCGGTTATAAAAGCCAATGGAAGGAAGACGAAGAATAGCCCTCTCTGAACTGCGCTACTCAGCATTCCAAGTTTCATTCCTACGGAAAATAATCCTACCGATAGAATAAGGAGACCTCCTAAAATCCAAAATCCATTTTGACCTCCAAAAAGAGAGTAAAATAGGATAAGGAGCCCACTAATTATTAAGAGGGCGGGGAAAATAAAATCGCTTATATTTTTGCCAATATTCTTCATCAGTTATGCTGTGCTTAAATGGTCAATTTTTTGGATGCGTGTAAATCTACATTTTTTTTCAAACGGGAATGGAAACATTGTATTGCAAAACAACCAATCAGCATTGAATATTACTAAGAATTAAAGGTTGGTAAAATGTCGCATACGTCAATTGAGGGGTCATTTGGGATGTTTAACTTGCAGCCAAATGCATTCAAGATGAAAAATCTTATTCCAGTTTTAATTTCTATCCTGGCTTTGTTTACTTTGTTGGCTGAGGCTCAGACCATAAAAGGCAAGATTAATGATAAGTCTAATGGCGAAACATTGATTGGCGTTAATATTTACAATCAAGATAACATTGGGTCAACAACAAATATTGATGGTGAATATAGTCTGAAGCTTACTGAGGGCGAACAAACGATTACTTACAAGTTTATTGGCTATCAGTCGTTTACAAAAAAAATTACTCTCATCGCAGGAGAGACGGTTGAGTTTAACGCAAAGCTATCCGTTGCAAGCACCACACTAGATTTGGTGGTGGTTACGGGAAGTCAGTTCGAGACAAAGGTGAGCGATGAGATTGTTTCGGTGGATGTAATCAAAGAGTATCTTATTGAAAATACTGCATCTCCAGATTTGAAAGCTGCTGTTGGTAAGGTGCCAGGGGTTACTATTCTCGATGGTCAGGCTTCTATTCGAGGTGGTGGCGGCTATAGTTACGGAGTAGGGAGTCGGGTTCAACTCGTAATTGACGATATACCTCAGTTAACTGGAGACCTGAAGGACATACAGTGGAGTGCGATACCAATGGAAACCGTTAAGCAGATTGAAGTTGTGAAAGGATCATCAAGTGTGTTGTATGGTTCTGGTGCTATGAATGGAGTTATCCATGTTCGAACGGGTTGGGCAAAGGAGAAACCAGAAACAACTTTCAGAATCTATCAAGGTGTTTATACTAATCCAGGCGTAAAAGAGGCTAGATGGTGGGAGAATACAAAAAGCCCTCTATTTACGGGTGTTTTCTTCTCCCATAGACAAAAAGTAAAGAACTTTGATATTGTTGCTGGTGCACATGCAAGTTCGGATTTGACTTATTTAGAGAGAGGAAGTCGTCAGGCATTTCGTGGTAATGTTAAGACACGATGGATTAGCACAAAGATTAAGGGGCTTTCGTATGGATTGAATGGCTCAGTTCAATACCAGCAATCTGGAAGGTTTGTTATTTGGAATGACCATCTTGAAGGGGCATACAAACCGCTTGATGGAACTGCCAGTGCCGACAAATATCTTTTTTCAAATATAGATCCGTGGATTCAATATTCAGGGGGCAAATCAGGACTTCATTCCCTCAAGGGGCGCTATTACAGAGTAGAAAGGAGAGATGATGATTGGGAGGGACCATCTGTCTCTAACGTCATGTACGTTGACTATCGATATCAAGATGAGTTCAGGTATAATTTTAGGGTGGCTGCAGGTATACAGTACCAGCATGTCTGGAGTTTTAGTAGCGTATACGAAGATGCAGGTAATGTCATTACTCATAACCCTGCAGTCTTCGCTCAAGTTGAAAAGCAATTCATAGATCGGATTTCAGTATTATTTGGTTTACGGAATGAATCGAATCATGTTTTAGGCCTCGGTTCTCAGACAACTTGGACTGAACTGGGAAAATCAGGGGTAAGACTTCCCTTCATTTCGCGAATGGGTGCAAACTTCAAAGTAGCCGACAAGACTAATATTCGTTTGTCCTATGGTCAGTCTTTTAGGTTTCCCAGCCTCGGTGAGAAGTTTATTGATATTAGTTTAGGCCCAGTAAGGGTTCTTCCTAACGAGGATTTGAAACCAGAGAATGGCTGGTCTGCAGAACTTGGAGTAAAACAAGGGTTTAAAGTTTCAGGGTGGAATGCATATTTCGATTTTGCTTTTTTCTGGATGGAATTCAATGATATGGTGGAGTTTCAAGTTGATATATATGATGTGGATGGAGAACCAACACTTGGTTTCAAGCCTTCGAATGTATCAAAGGCGAGGATTGCAGGAGTCGAATTCGGTTTGACTGGAGACGGTAATTTAGGTTCAATTCCTGTAAGAACGTTTTTAGGTTACACTTTCAATTATCCGGGTGATCTTGAGGCCGATACTTCTCAGAAAAATGTTGGGGTTTACATGCAAAACCTTTTCAGCAGTGTTGCAAATAGTGATCAACTGGTGGAAAGTAATAGTATGTTAAAGTATAGGTCACAGCATGTATTTAAAGCTGATATTGAGTTGGATCTTGGGAAATTCACAGTAGGTTACACCGCTGAGTACAACAGCTTCATGGATGTCATTGATCCAGCTTTTGAATTTTTCATTCCTGGAATTGTGGAACAAAGAGAGGCAAGTACACGGGGAGTTTGGAGAATGGATGCTCGGTTGCTTTTTAGTATATCTAAAAGTTCTAGCGTAGGACTTATCGCGAAGAATTTTCTCAACGCGTTTTATTCCCTGAGGCCCGGAATTATGGATGCCCCTCGGAGCTTTACACTACAGTATACACTGAAGATTTAGCCCCGATTAGATTTTATTCCTAACCTGACTTGAGGTGTAAGGTTCGATAGACTAAATATCTTCAATTCCAGCGGCACACTTTTGACGTGGATATCCAGAATTAGAGTTTTGGTAAGCATTTATCTTTTTTCGATACAAAATGTGTCGCGAAAAATTAAACAAACCGATTCACGTCCGTTACATCGAATGTAGGTTAGTACGATTATCTAGAACCCTGGATTTGGGATTTGTATTCCTGTTTTTAAAACGGTGTGTACTAAGGAAATCATAAGTGCAAACATTAGAAAACCAAAAACTGACCAGTATTTAGACGCAGTCTGCCTTCGTATCAATTGGGTAGATCTCATTGCAAAGAACCAAATGGATAACAAACCAATGGATGCAGTTATGAATGTCATCATGTTCGGAACAATATTCATTGGGAAAACAGAAAGTGTTATGATCACACTTCCGATTACAGGTGGGAGAATTAAATTATGCCATAAAAATCGTTGTCTGTAATGAGGAATGTCTATTTGGTAAACCGAGGTTGCGGTTTGTAGCAATGGTTTTGCATACAAAACACCAATTATAGCAGAAAGAAGAAATCCTAAAAAAGCCATTGCAAATTTTCCGGCTGTGCTCATATACAAGTAGGCCGCTACAATGCCAAGTTCTAGGCCTAGAGAGTCAAGGCTTCGGAACTGAAAATCTGAAGCAAAAAAAGCACCCATTAACCTTTGCGAAATAATGGTGAAGGAGAGAAAGCTCAGCCAAAGAAGCATTAGCCTAAGTGGAATTGCTGCAGTTTTTGACTTGAGATAAGCAGCGTAGAATCCAATACCTGCAATAAGCATAACTACAATGCTAATCGAGTATGTGATTATTACACATCTAGGATACCAAGCATCTCTGTTTTCAAAACCAATATAGTCGAAGAAAAGCGTAGGTTTAAGACTGTAATGCGCAGCAGTAACTGCTATGACTAGGTCGTAAAGTACATAAATAAATAGGTACGCAAAGGCAAATAAAAAGGCAGATTCGAGTATGTCAGCCCACTTTAGTTCGTTTTTTAGTTTGAGTAAGACCTCTTCATCATTGAGAATTTCATCCATTTAAAGGTTAGCTATTATTTGGTTTTGCTTTACCCACAATCCTGAGTTTGGCAAACTTTAATAAAAGCTGTTTGTTCCCAGCACCTTGAAATGTAACCGTAGCCTTAATGTTGGGAGCTTCACCGTCCATTGCAATGATTTCACCTTTACCAAACTTGTCGTGAATCACTGCAGTGCCAACTATCATTCGAGCAACATGCTCGCTTGTTCCGCCACCGGTGTCTAATTCACCCGGTTCGCGACTGTCATCATACTTGGTTAGGTTCTTTGATCTTAAGTCTGTTCTGCTCACGGTTCCTTGCTGATTAGTTGTTCTTCTTAAAAGTGGCTTTTTATTCCAAGTTTGTGAAGGTACGGAATTTTCACTAATGCTTGGTTTTGAAGAGGTTACGTCTAAGTGTTTTTCAGGGATTTCATCTATGAAACGACTAGGTTCGCTGTGAACAAGATTTCCCCACCGGAAGCGGCTTACGGCATAACTAAGGCTTACTTTCTTTTCGGCACGTGTTAAAGCCACGTAAAACAACCGTCTTTCCTCTTCCAAGTCAGGTCTGGAGCTCAAGGAGAGTTGAGATGGAAAAAGATTTTCTTCTAGTCCTACCACATATATATAAGGATACTCTAGCCCTTTTGATGCGTGAATAGTCATCAACGAAACCCTGTTGTTGTCTTCAGGATCGTTGTCTTTGTCTGCATCAGTCAAAAGAGCGATGTCGGCAGTAAACTTGTCTAACGTTTTTTCTTCGGGTTCATCAATTACTTCATCTTCGCCCGGAACATCTTCTACAAACTCTTTTAATCCGTTTAGCAATTCCTGAATGTTTTCATATCTGCTAACACCTTCGGGAGATTTATCTGCATGTAAATCCCGAATCAAACCAGATGAGGATGCAATTTTTGAACCCAGTTCATATGCATCTGTCGTACGTAATTGAATTTGAAAGCTTCGAATCATATTCGCGAAAACGTCTAATTTCTTAGCCGTTCCAGCATTAAATTGCGAGTTCAGTACTTGTGGGTCGCTGACAATCGACCAAAGGTCTTTGTTCCAATCATTGGCTAACACAATTGCTTTCTCTAATGTCGTTTTTCCAATCCCTCGCGCAGGATAGTTTATAATCCTCTTCAAAGCTTCCTCATCCTGTGGGTTGATAGCCATGCGGAAATAAGCAACCATGTCTTTAACTTCCTTGCGCTGGTAGAAACTCTGACCTCCGTAAATCCGGTAAGGAATATTCATCTTACGCAAGCCCTCTTCAATTGATCGAGACTGCGCATTGGTTCTGTACAAGATGGCGAAATCCTTTTCCTGAACCTGCTCATTCATCTTGGTTTCGAAGATGGAACGGGCAACAGACATACCTTCTTCGTTATCCGTTAGGTTCCGAATCACTGGTATTTTTTCACCATCCTCGTTTCCGGTCCAAACAGTTTTTTTAAGTCTGTCTTGGTTGTGTTCTATTACCCCATTTGCAGCGGCTACAATATGTTTAGTGGAGCGGTAGTTTTGCTCAAGTTTAAAGGTTTTTACGTCTGGATAATCCTTCTTGAAATTGAGTATGTTTTCAATGTTTGCGCCTCTAAAAGCGTAAATGGACTGAGCATCATCTCCAACCACACAGATGTTTTCAAACTTGGCAGCTAGTCGTTTCACAATGAGATACTGCGAATAGTTCGTATCCTGATACTCATCTACCATAATCGCTTTGAAACGGTTCTGATATTTATTCAGAATGTCCGGAAAATCTCGAAGTAGCACGTTTGTCCAGTAAAGTAAATCGTCAAAATCCATTGCTCCGGACTTGAAAAGCCGATCTGAGTATTTCTTGTAAACGATACCCAGTTTTGGCTTGGCGCTCATTCGATCTTCAGTGGTGAGCTCATCATTTTTCAGATACTCATTGGCCGAAATGAGATTGGTCTTGGCCGCTGAAATACGGTTTAGAACCAAGCCTGGTTTGTAGGTCTTATCATCCAGCGACTCCTCTCTAAGAATGGCTTTTATCAGGTTCTTTGAATCGGCAGAATCGTAAATGGTAAAGTTTGATGGGTAACCGATTCGCTCACTTTCAAACCGCAGAATTTTAGCAAACACAGAGTGGAACGTTCCCATCCAAATGTTCTTTGCTTCGCGACCGACCATGTTTTCAATTCGCGAACGCATTTCCTTGGCAGCCTTATTTGTAAAGGTTAGGGCTAGTATATTAAATGGGTCATAGCCGCTATTAATAAGATGTGCTACTCGGTAGGTAAGGACTCTTGTTTTTCCAGAACCGGCTCCGGCAATAATCATTACTGGGCCAGTCAATTGCTCAACAGCCCTACGTTGTTCTAAGTTCAGTTCGTTTAAATATTCCATGCAGGGGGCAAAAGTAGGAATCGTGGATTTGTAGGCAGCATTGCCTTAGTGGATTTTGCTTTGGTTTTCAACAGAAACAGTGATAGTTTTCTTGCTTACAAGAATTAGATGGCATCATTTCTAAAAATGATAACTTTGCTTTTTGGATAACAACCAACTAAAAGTTGATTTATTTGACACCATGAGAAAAATTTATTTCCTCGTCTTCCTTTTACTTTCTGTGGGATCTTCAGGAAACGCTTTAGCCCAATGTGGAACTACGCCAATTACAGGAGATCTTATTATTTCAGCAAATACGTCATTAACAGGAACGTACAACGTTTCAGGAATTTTTAGGGTTGAAGCTGGAGTTACAGTTACCGTTACTCCGTTTTCCTCTGGGGGATGCGGAGAGCTAATAATTAACGCTGCTACGGTAGAAGTTTTTGGCGGTATTATCGCGGACGGAGCAGGTTTTCTAGGAGGTGTGGGAGGTTCTGGCGGTACAACTGGTAATAATGTAGGCGCCCTCACGGGATGCGTTAACAAGGATAATTGCATTGTAATTGACGTTAATGGAGGTGCTGCAGGTGGAGCCGGAAATGGGCCAGGAGCTGGTATTGCTGGAAACAGTGGTTCGCTAGGATTGGGACCAAAGCAAGTGTGTGAAAATTTTGGTGATGAGTATGGATTTGTGCCAGGAGCTGGTGGTGCTGGTGGTGCTGCAGGAGGAAGTTATGGAGGCTCGGCCAACCAAGGAGGCGTTGGAGGAAACGGATCTGCCTACAACTCTGGAAACTTTTCTGGTATGGACTTGGCCGGATGTGCGAGTCCAATAGCAGGTAGTGGTGGTACTGGTGGAGTAATTGGTGGAACCTATGGTACCATAACAGGAACTGACATTGACTTGGGTTCTGCTGGTGCTGGTAGTGGTGGTGGTGGAAAAAGCGCATCTAATGGTGCCAATGGTGCCAATGGCGGTGCTGGTGGAGGTTTGGTTGAGCTGCGCGCAACCGGGGATTTGACTGTGTCTGGAAATATTTCCGTAAACGGTCAGACAGGAGGTGTTGGTGGAAACGGAGGAAACGGTGGTACTACAGGTGGGTGTTGTGATGATACTTGTAATGAGTGCGGAGAACGCACGTACTCTTCAGGTGCTGGAGGTGGTGCTGGTGCTGGTGCTGGTTCTGGTGGTGGTATTTTTCTCAGAGCAACTGGAGTGTCTAACGTAACTGGTACACTCCGAAGTATTGGAGGGAATGGCGGGATAGGTGGAGTAGGTGGTACAGGTAGTACTGGCTGCACATACAGCAATTTCTTTTGCGGAAGTAACAGTGGAAATTCCAACGCAGGAACTGCAGGTAATTTAGGAGGTGCAGCATCAGGTGGACGAATCAAAATATTTCAAAACCCATGTCAATCCAATATAATTAGTGCCAGTATACTTATTGACGGAGGAGATGGATTTGGCGGTACGGCTGCTGATGGTACCTATCATTTAGGGGACATTGCAAATATTGTTGCTCCAACATTAACTTTTTCTTCAGATAGTGTAAGCTGTTTCGGATTGGTCGATGGTGCGGCAACTGTTGTGGTTAGTGGAGGGACAGCTCCGTTTACATATTCTTGGGATGACCCATCTACTCAAACTACCCCTACGGCTTCAGGCCTTCCAGGGGGGGTCTATGAGATAACCGTTACAGATGCAAGCCTTTGTTCGGTTACAGAAACGATTATTGTACCCCAGCCGGATACATTAACGGCTCAGGTATTCGGATTTCCTATTGATGTTGATTGTTTCGGGTCGTCTACCGCTGAAGCATCTGTAATGGGATTGGGAGGAACCGAACCGTACAGTTATCTATGGAACGATCCAAGCATTCAGAATACGGATGTGGCAACCAACCTTCCTGCTGGATCTTGGGTAGCTGAGGTTACTGATGCAAATGGTTGTGTTGCAACGGATACTGCTGTTATAGGTGTAGGTACTCCATTTGCAGCTTTTGTCACTATCGATCAAGGTGTTTCTTGTTTTGGCGATGATGATGGACAAGCAACAGTTACGGCAAATGGTACTGGTTTAACATATTCTTGGAATGACCCCTTACTGCAGGCAACAGCAACGGCATCTAACCTTCCTGGGGGAACTTGGAACGTGACGGTGTCATCTTCTCAAACATGTGACACAACGATTGCCGTTACTATTGCCGAACCAGATTCGCTGGTTTTAATTGCAGTTGAAAACCAACAGGTCTCTTGTAATGGAGGTAGTAATGGAATTGCAGTGGTTGGACAGCTAGGCGGAACACCAGGGTTCACATATTTGTGGGATGACCCAAGTCCTCAATCAACAGCCGCTGCATCAGGTTTGGCTGCTGGCCTATATAATGTTGTAGTCACGGACGCTAATCTTTGCGCTGGAACTGCACAAGTGGAAATTACTGAGGCTGCTGCCCTTTCTATTGCCGTTGATATTGATAGCGCTGGTTGCAATGGCGCAAGTGATGCACAGGTTAATGCCATCGTTTCTGGTGGAACAGATACCTACACGTACGAATGGAATCCAGGTGCAATTGCCGGAAACCCATTAACGGGAATTTCTGTAGTTGGTGGTCCATACTCGCTTACCGTAACCGATGCTAATAACTGTACAGCAGAATTGCAGAACATTGTCCTTCAAGAACCGCTTCCGGTAGTACTTGCGTTGGCTTCGGAACAAGACGTTACATGTAATGGTGCTTCTGACGGACAGGCTGACGTAAGCGTAGTTGGCGGTACAGCACCATACACCTATTTGTGGGATGACCCAACTGCACAATCATCTGTGCTGGCCGTTGGACTTCCTCCCGGGATGTACTCGGTAGAAATAACGGATGCGAATGGTTGTACAGCACTATGGCAAAATGTGGAGATTACAGAACCAGATTCACTACTTGCTACAGTTATTTCAAGCACTCCAACTACCTGTAGTTACTTGGAGGATGGAATGGCGGAAGCTGAAGCTGTTGGCGGAACAACGCCCTACGACTATCTGTGGGATGATGCTAGCGGACAGGCGGGCAGCACTGCAATAGGACTTGGTGCAGGAGACTTCATAATTACAGTATCCGATGCTAACGGATGTACAGCGCAGGCAATAGCCACAATAGACCCACCAGCTACTGTTTTGAATGCGGACTTTACCGTGAGCCCAGAAACAGGACAGCAGCCAATGAACATAGCGGTTACCAACCTTTCAGAAGGTGGAACGGCTTATGAGTGGATTTTCGGTGATGGCAATACGCTTACAACGTTTGATACTGCTTCTTTCGAATTTCTCTACGCAGATTCAGGAACATTCACATTGACCCTTGTTGCATATAATGATGTAACGGGATGTACAGACACGATGATTCTGGAGAATGGAATTTATGTAGAGCCAACCTCCTTCATTCGTATTCCTAACGTAATTACACCAAACGGAGATGGAATTAATGACATGTTCCCCATTGATCCAGTTCAGAATAATTTCTTCCCGTTTGATATTAGAAATATTTACGATTTCAATGGTGAGATATACAATCGCTGGGGCCAGCTGGTCTATAAATGGTCACAGCCACTTGCAGGTTGGGATGGTAGAACCACGAGCGGATTAGACTTGAACAACGGAACGTATTATTTCGTGATAACGGCTAACGGTGTAGATGGGGATTCCGTTGCTGACTACGAGTTTAAAGGAGCCGTTACGCTTATTAAATAGGCGTGACCAAACACATAGATAAAGAGCCTCCTTCGGGAGGCTTTTTTTATTAACAATCCTACAGAAAGAGACTTGTGAGAAAAAGATTTTGGATTTAATCAATTAGCTCTTGTTTTTTCGCAACAAGTTCGTACTTTTGCCGACCCTTAAATATAAGGGGATTGAACCAAAAATCAACGAAAGCCGCGCTATGCCTACGATTCAGCAGCTTGTAAGGAAAGGAAGAAAGACGATTACTAATAAAAGTAAATCGGCTGCACTGGATTCCTGTCCACAACGAAGAGGTGTTTGTATTAGAGTTTATACAACCACTCCAAAGAAACCGAACTCAGCTATGAGAAAAGTAGCTAGGGTACGTCTTACCAATGGTAAAGAGGTTAACTCTTACATCGGTGGAGAAGGACACAACTTGCAAGAGCACTCAATTGTGTTGGTGAGAGGCGGTAGAGTTAAAGATCTTCCGGGTGTGAGATATCACATCGTAAGAGGAGCGCTTGACACTGCTGGCGTTGGTGATAGAATGCAAGGACGATCTAAATACGGGACAAAGCGTCCTAAGGCAAAGAAATAAGAGTATATAGACAATGAGAAAGTCGATACCCAAGAAAAGAGAACTTGTTCCAGATCCTAAATTTAAAGATACGTTGGTAACTCGTTTTGTCAATAGCTTAATGCTAGACGGTAAGAAGAGTGTTGCTCTTCAGGTTTTTTATGATGCAATTGAAATCGTAGAAGAAAAGTCTGGTGAGGATGAGAACGGATTGGATGTGTTCAAGAAATCACTGAACAATATCATGCCTCCAGTAGAGGTAAAGAGCCGTAGAGTAGGTGGTTCTACTTTTCAAATTCCAATTGAAGTACGACCAAAAAGAAAATTGGCATTGGGAATCACCTGGATGATTCTTTATGCTCGCAAGCGCAACGATAAGTCAATGGCTAGAAAGTTAGCTGCCGAAATCATTGCTGGTGCCAAGGAAGAAGGTGCTGCTTACAAGAAAAGAGAAGACACGCTAAGAATGGCGGAGGCAAACAAAGCCTTCTCTCATTTTAGATTCTAATCAGGTTTAGAAAAGAAGATGGCTGACTTAAGATATACAAGGAACATTGGTATTGCTGCTCATATCGATGCAGGAAAAACGACTACCACTGAACGTGTCCTTTATTATGCAGGAGTAAATCACAAAATTGGTGAAGTGCATGATGGCGCTGCAACCATGGATTGGATGGAGCAAGAGCAAGAGCGAGGTATAACAATCACTTCTGCTGCTACCACGTGCTTCTGGAAATACAAGGAACATGATTACAAGATTAATATCATTGATACACCAGGACACGTTGATTTCACTGTAGAGGTAAATCGTTCATTACGTGTATTGGATGGTCTAGTATTTCTTTTTTCTGCAGTTGATGGTGTTGAGCCACAATCTGAAACAAACTGGAGACTAGCTGATAATTATAACGTAACTCGTCTTGGTTTTGTAAATAAGATGGATCGCTCTGGTGCTGACTTCTTAAAAGTTGTTGGTCAGGTACGTGAAATGTTAGGTGGTAATGCAGTTCCATTGCAATTACCGATTGGAGCAGAAGAGACTTTCAAAGGTGTAGTTGACCTTGTTTATAACCGTGCAATGGTTTGGAACGAAGATGACCATGGAATGACATTTCAGGAAGTTCCTATTCCGGCCGATATGGTTGAGGAAGTTGCTGAATGGAGAGAGAAATTGTTGGAATCTGTTGCAGATTTCGATGATACCTTGATGGAAAAATATTTTGAAGATCCAGATTCGATTACCGAGAAAGAGGTGATTGCTGCTCTTCGAAAAGCATGTATTGCTAATAAGGTAATACCAATGCTTTGTGGTTCAGCGTTTAAGAACAAGGGCGTTCAGACAATGCTTGACTATGTAATGGAGCTGATGCCAAGCCCGCTTGACATGAACAATATTACTGGTACAGACCCAGATACTGAGGAAAAAATTTCTCGTAAACCAGATGCAAAGGAGCCTTTTGCTGCTTTGGCATTTAAGATTGCTACTGATCCGTTTGTTGGTCGTTTGTGTTTCTTTCGTGCCTATTCAGGCCGTTTAGATGCAGGTTCTTACGTATACAACATGCGTACTCTCAAGAAAGAGCGTATTTCACGTATCTTCCAGATGCACGCAAACAAACAGAATTCAATTCCTTTTATTGAGGCTGGGGATATCGGTGCTGCGGTTGGTTTCAAAGACATCAAAACAGGAGATACTCTTTGCGATCAAAAAAATCAGATTGTTCTAGAGTCAATGAATTTTCCGGAGCCTGTTATCGGTTTGGCAATTGAGCCAAAGACTCAGGCTGATATGGATAAGCTAGGCGTAGGCCTAAATAAGTTGGCCGAAGAGGATCCAACCTTCGTAGTTCATACCGATGAAGATTCTGGTCAAACAGTTATCTCGGGAATGGGAGAGCTTCACTTGGAAATAATCATCGACCGATTGAGACGTGAATTTGGTGTCGAGGTTAATCAAGGGGCACCGCAGGTTACTTACAAGGAAGCAATTACGGAGACTATTCGTCATCGTGAGATTTATAAGAAACAATCTGGTGGTCGTGGTAAGTTTGCAGACATTCAGTTTGAACTCGGTCCAGTTGATGACGATTTTGTCGGAGACGGTCTACAGTTCGATAACAAGATAAGTGGTGGTAACATTCCAAGAGAATTTATTCCTTCGGTAGAGAAAGGATTTAAGATGGCCATGAATAATGGTGTACTTGCAGGATTCAAAATGGACACCTTGAAGGTGACGTTGAAAGACGGGTCGTTTCACGCAGTCGATTCGGATGCTTTGTCGTTCGAGATTTGTGCTCAAATCGGTTATAAAGAATCTGTTAGGAAAGCGGGACCAGTTCTTCTTGAACCAATCATGAAAGTCGAAGTTGTTACCCCAGAGGAGAATATGGGAGATGTGATGGGCGACCTCAACAGAAGAAGAGGTCAGATGCAGGGAATGGACAGCCGTGGTAACGCACAAGTTATAAAATGTCTTGTGCCACTTTCGGAAATGTTTGGTTATGTAACTCAGTTGAGGACTATCACTTCAGGTAGAGCAACATCTACAATGGAATTCGATCACTTCGCGCAATGTCCGAAAGGGGTTTCTGATGAGGTTATTGCAAGAGTCAAAGGAGAAAAAGTAAGCTAATTATAGGCTGATAAAACAATTATGGCACAAAGAATCAGAATAAAGCTCAAGTCGTACGACCATAACTTGGTTGATAAAAGCGCTGAGAAGATTGTTAAAACAGTGAAGTCCACTGGAGCGATTGTTAGCGGACCAATTCCACTTCCAACGCACAAGAAAATCTACACAGTTCTTCGCTCAACTCACGTCAATAAGAAATCGAGAGAGCAATTCCAATTCAGTTCTTATAAGAGACTGTTGGATATTTACAGCAGCACTGCAAAAACAGTTGATTCATTGATGAAACTGGAGTTGCCAAGTGGAGTTGAGGTAGAGATAAAAGTATAACGTTAATAGTTAACCAATTAATAGGTAGGTCATGTCTGGACTTATAGGAAAGAAAATAGGAATGACAAGTCTCTTCAACGAAGCAGGCAAGAACATTCCGTGTACCGTTCTCGAGGTAGAACCTTGTACTGTTACTCAGCTCAAAACTGATGAGACAGATGGCTACAATGCTGTTCAGTTAGGAACTGGGAGCCGTAGTGACAAGCGTACAACAGCTGCTTTGAAAGGACATTTCAAAAAAGCTAGTGCGGAGAATAAGCACAAGATGGTTGAATTTAGAACAACCCACGGATACACTCAATTTGGAGAGAATACTATTCTAGGAACAGAGCTTTCCGTTGCAGATGTTTTCGAAGAAGGAGAGTTTGTAGATGTAGTTGGAACGTCCAAAGGAAAAGGTTTCCAAGGCGTAGTTAAGCGTTACAACTTTAAAGGAGTTGGACAGGCTACCCACGGTCAGCACAACAGACAACGTCACCCAGGATCAATTGGTGCGGCATCTTATCCGGCAAGAGTATTTAAAGGAATGAGAATGGGCGGCCAAATGGGTGGAGACAGAGTAAAGCTTCAAAACCTACAGATACTCAAGGTTGATTCGGAAAAGAATCTACTGGTGGTTAGTGGTGCAGTACCAGGAGCAACAGGATCATACATTATTGTAGAGAAGTAATAATGGAATTAGCAGTAGTAGATATAAAAGGCAAGGCAACTTCTAGAAAGGCGAAGTTGAGTAAGGATGTTTTTGGTGTTGAGCCAAACGAGCATGCCATTTACTTAGACGTAAAGCAATTTTTGGCTAATCAGCGTCAAGGAACATCTAAGACGAGAGAGCGTTCGGAAGTACGGGGTAGTCGGAGAAAAATAAGAAAACAGAAGGGTTCTGGTGGAGCTCGTTTCGGGGACATCAAGAATCCGTTGTTCAGAGGTGGTGGACGTGTATTCGGTCCACGACCAAAAGAGCATGGTTTCAAATTGAATAAGAAACTGAAGCAAGCAGCACGTAGGTCAGCTTTATCATTAATGGCAATTGAGAAATCAATTACTGTTGTTGAAGACTTGAAATTTGATATCGTTAAGACTAAGACGTATGCTGATTTTTTGGATAATCTGAAGTTATCAGACAAAAAAACATTGCTAGTTACGAATGAGCTAGAAAAAAATGTATATTTGTCCTCCCGAAATTTAGGGGGCGCGAAAGTGATAACTGCCCTAGAACTAAACACTTACGGGATTTTAAACGCAAACAATCTTCTCCTTACGGAAAGTGCAATTGCGGTAATTGAGAAAAGTTTAAGCTAAGAAGCGATGGAAGTTCTAGTTAAACCATTGATAACAGAGAAAATGACTGACTTAGGTGTTAAGTTGGGTCAGTATGGCTTTGTTGTTAATAGAAAAGCCAATAAGGTTGAGGTGAAGCAAGCTGTGGAAGCAATGTATGGGGTTACTGTTCAATCAGTTAATACTATGGTTATTCCCGGTAAGAAGAGAAGCCGAAATACTAAGTCAAAGTTTATTGTTGGTAGAACTTCTGCAGTTAAGAAGGCCATCGTTACTCTGGCAGAAGGGGAAACCATTGATTTTTATAGCAATATTTAAGATATCATGGCTGTAAGAAAATTAAAACCGACCACTCCAGGGCAACGACATAAGGTTGCTAGTACGTTTGAAACTGTTACTACCGATAGACCAGAAAAGTCATTGGTAAAAGGGCAGAGTAAATCTGGTGGACGTAATAATACAGGTAAGATGACCATGCGCTACATTGGTGGTGGTCATAAACGAAAATATCGTGTTATTGATTTTAAACGTAATAAGGATGGAATTCCTGCAACGGTTAAAACAATTGAATACGACCCAAATCGTAACGCACGTATTGCTCTTCTTTTTTATGCTGATGGGGAAAAACGATACATTATCGCTCCAAAGGGAATAGAAGTGGGTCAGACTGTTGTTTCAGGAAAAGGCTCTGCACCGAATGTGGGAAATACGCTTTTGTTGAGTGAGGTTCCGATGGGTACAGTGGTTCACTGCCTTGAGCTAAAACCAGGACAAGGAGCTATTCTTACAAGAAGTGCTGGTTCTTACGCACAATTGATAGCGAGAGAAGGAAGATACGCCACACTGAAAATGCCCTCAGGTGAGGTGAGAATGATTCTCGTTACATGTAGAGCAACAATTGGAACAGTTTCAAACAGTGATTTCAGTTTGGAAGTTTCAGGTAAAGCAGGCCGTTCAAGATGGTTGGGTAGAAGACCACGTGTCCGTCCGGTAGTAATGAATCCAGTTGATCACCCAATGGGAGGTGGTGAAGGAAAATCATCAGGGGGTCATCCGAGATCTCGTACTGGTCTTCCAGCAAAAGGGTTCAAAACGCGAAGCAAAGTGAAAGCTTCAAGCAAGTATATAGTTGAAAAAAGAAAGAAGTAATTAGGTAATGGCAAGATCACTCAAAAAAGGGCCTTTTATTGACTTCAAACTCGAAAAGCGAGCTTTGGAAGCCCAAGACAGCAGAAAAAAGACTGTAATCAAAACTTGGTCTAGAAGATCGGTTATCAGTCCAGACTTTGTAGGTCTAACCATTGCAGTGCACAACGGAAACAAGTTTATCCCTGTGTATGTAACAGAAAACATGGTAGGTCACAAGTTCGGTGAGTTTTCTCCAACTAGGACATACCGAGGACACGGACGAGGTAAGAAGTAATAAAGCTGATTCAGCTCCAAGCATAAAGCAATGGGAAAGAGAAAAAGACTTATGGCAGACAAAATGAAGGAAGAGCGCAAGACGCAATACTTCGCTTCATTGAAAAATGTCCCAACGTCACCAAGAAAAATGCGGTTGGTTGCGGATATGGTTAGAGGAATGAATGTGGATAAAGCACTTTACGCCTTGAAACTTCATCCTAAGGAGGCTTCCGCAAGACTTGAAAAGTTGCTGCTTTCAGCACTTTCAAACTATGAGCAAAAGACTGATGGTACTGTTGATGCGACAAATCTTTTCGTGAAAGAGATTCAGGTTGATAGTGCGCGTTCATTGAAAAGATTGCAAACGGCCCCTCAAGGTAGAGCGCACAGAATTAGAAAAAGATCAAACCACGTAACACTTGTTTTAGACAGCAAGAACGATTAACGCATGGGACAGAAGACAAATCCAATAGGTAACAGGCTAGGTATCATCAGAGGTTGGGATTCCAACTGGTATGGTGGAAAAGACACGGCCGCAAACATTGAAGGCGATTATAAGATTCGTAAGTATCTACGTGCTCGTTTAGCTAAAGCCAGTATTTCAAAAATTATTGTTGAGCGAACGCTGAAGTTGATTACTGTAACTGTTAATACAGCTCGTCCAGGTATTATCATCGGAAAAGGTGGTAGCGAAGTTGATAAGTTGAAAGAAGAGCTGAAGAAGATTACTGGTAAAGAAGTCCAGATTAACATTTTTGAGATTAAAAGACCAGAGCTTGATGCTCGGTTGGTAGGAGAGAGTGTTGCACGTCAATTAGAAGGACGTATTTCTTTTAGAAGAGCAGTTAAGATGGCTGTTGCTTCAACCATGAGAATGGGAGCGGAAGGAATTAAAATCCAAGTTGGCGGACGGCTAGGAGGAGCAGAGATGGCTCGTAGTGAAATGTATAAGGATGGTAGAATTCCATTGCACACTTTCAGAGCAGACATCGACTATGCAAACGTTGAGGCACACACGACCTATGGCCGTATTGGAATCAAAGTTTGGATCATGCTCGGAGAGGTTTACGGCAAAAGAGATTTAGCTCCAAATGCAAATGTTCAGAGTAAGAAGCCTGCACGTTTAGCACGAAGAGACAGTCGAGACCGAGACAGAAAGTAATTATTAGGTAGAACAGGAATAACAAGTTAGTTATGCTACAGCCAAAAAGGACGAAGTTCCGCAAAATGCACAAAATGCCAATGAAGGGGTTAGCCTATCGTGGCAGCCAGTTAGCCTTCGGTTCATTTGGTATCAAAGCAGAAGCGGGTGCATGGATAACCGCTCGTCAGATTGAATCTGCACGAGTT
Organism: Bacteroidia bacterium; assembly: GCA_047636795.1. GTDB lineage: Bacteria > Bacteroidota > Bacteroidia > UBA10329 > UBA10329 > UBA10329. Next base: position 37,798 of record JBLIGB010000001.1, read on the forward strand.
GCGGTAACTAGATTCATGAAGAGAGAAGGACAGGTTTGGATTAAGATTTTTCCAGACAAGCCAATTACTAAGAAACCAGCCGAGGTACGGATGGGTAAGGGTAAGGGTTCTCCAGAGTATTGGGTGGCGGTTGTTAAACCAGGTTGCGTAATGTTTGAAATTGAAGGAGTTGATATGGCAACTGCCAAAGAGGCCCTTCGATTAGCTTCGCAGAAACTACCTATTACCACAAAGTTTATTGTGAGAAGGGATTACATAGGCGCTTAAGAGTTATAGGATAATGGAAAACGCAGTAATAAAGGAATTGTCAAGCGAAGAGCTGGAGGACCGATTGGCCGAAGAGCGATTGAAGCTTACAAAATTGAAAATGAATCATGCGGTATCTCCTATCGAGAACCCGCAAGAACTAAAACATGCACGAAGATTAATCGCTAGGTTGATGACCGAGCGTACTTTGAGAAACGCAGTAGCAAGCTGAAATGGAGAATACAGCAACAAGAGGCCTTAGAAAGGAAAGAATCGGAGTTGTCGTTAGCGACAAGATGGATAAAACCATTACCGTAAGTGTTGAGCGTAAAGTGAAGCACCCGATGTATGGAAAGTTCGTGAAGAAGTCTAAAAGCTTTCATGCTCATGACGATAAGAATGATTGTGGTATCGGTGATACTGTTAGAATCATGGAAACTCGTCCACTGAGTAAGATGAAGAAGTGGAGACTGGTAGAAATCTTAGAAAAAGCTAAGTAAGCCATGGTACAAACAGAATCAAGACTTAAGGTCGCAGACAACAGTGGTGCTAAAGAGGTTCTTTGCATCCGCGTACTAGGAGGAACAGGAAAGCGTTACGCTCGCATCGGTGATACCATCGTTGTAACAGTAAAAGATGCTGCTCCGGCTGCAGGTGCTAAAAAAGGTACTGTTTCTAAAGCTGTTGTAGTAAGAACCAGAAAGGAAACAAGAAGACAAGACGGTTCTTATATCCGTTTTGATGATAATGCAGTTGTGCTTTTGAATGCAACTGGTGAGATGAGAGGAACACGGATTTTCGGGCCTGTTGCTCGTGAGTTGAGAGATAAATCATTTATGAAGATTGTATCACTTGCACCTGAGGTGCTTTGATATTAAGAAGCAAAGCAATGGCAAAGTTTCATATAAAAAAGGACGACACCGTAAAGGTAATTTCGGGAGTGTCCAAAGGAGAGGAAGGCAAAGTTCTAGAGGTATATCCTTCAAGGAATAGAGCTTTGGTTGAAGGTGTGAATATGGTAAAACGTCACACCAAGCCGAATGCTACACATCCTAACGGAGGAATTGTGGACCAGGAAGCAACAATCCAACTTTCAAATTTGATGTTGGTTGATCCTAAAACGGGAGATGCAACACGAACTGGAAGAAAACTGGTTGACGGAAAGTTGACTAGATATTCTAAGAAAACGGGAGAAGTAATTAAGTAATGAGTGCTACACCAACTTTTAAAGGAAAGTATCAGGCGGACATAGTTCCAGCACTGAAGGAGAAGTTCCAGTACAAAAGCGTAATGGAAGTTCCGAAGCTTGAAAAAATCTGTTTGAACCAAGGACTTGGTTTGGCAGTAGCAGATAAGAAAGTGCTTGAAGCAGCTTTGGCTGACATGAGCATCATCGCTGGTCAGAAAGCTATTTCATCTATGTCTAAGAAAGACATCTCAAACTTCAAATTGCGTAAGGGAATGCCAATTGGTGCTCGTGTAACGCTTCGTGGAAACAAGATGTATGAATTCTTGGAAAGATTGGTTGCAGTTGCTCTCCCACGTGTTAGAGATTTCCGAGGAATCAGTCCAAAAGGGTTTGATGGAATGGGAAACTACAACTTGGGAATAACTGAGCAAATCATTTTCCCGGAAATTGATATTGAGAAAGTAAACAAGATACTTGGTATGGATATCACATTTGTGACATCAGCCAAAACAAACGAAGAAGGACTCGCTCTATTGAAAGAGTTCGGAATGCCTTTCAAAAAGTAAGATATGGCTAAAGAATCAATGAAAGCAAGGGAGCGTAAGCGTGCCGCAATGGTAGCGCGTTACGCAGACAAGCGAGCTCGACTTAAGGCAGATGGTGATTACCAAGCGTTGTCACGTATGCCAAAGAATAGTGCCGCCATCAGAATGCACAACAGATGTAGCATTACTGGTCGACCAAAAGGATACATGAGAGACTTTGGTATTAGCAGAATTCAGTTCAGAGAGATGGCCAACGCTGGTCTTATCCCAGGAGTTAAAAAGGCAAGTTGGTAAAAGGAGTTTCAAGTCTTGAGCCACGAGGTAAAACTCACCACTCGAAACTATCAACTCGCAACTAAAGAGAAAAATGACAGATCCAGTAGCAGATTACCTAACAAGAGTTAGAAACGCGATTCAAGCGAATCATAAGGTTGTAGATATTCCAGCCTCTAACTTGAAGAAAGCCATCACTAAAATCCTTTTCGAAAAAGGATATATACTTAACTATAAGTTTGAGGACGAAGGTGTACAAGGCAGCATTAAGATTGCGCTTAAGTACAATCCACAAACGAAGGTTAACGCCATCAAAGGATTGGAAAGAGCGAGTAAGCCAGGACTTAGAAAATACTCTGGATCGGGAGACCTTCCACGTGTATTGAACGGACTTGGTGTGGCTATCGTGTCAACCTCCAAAGGAGTGATGACAGATAAGGAAGCTAGAGTTCAGAAGGTTGGTGGAGAAGTTATCTGCTACGTGCATTAAGAATTGAAAGAAACAGAACGATGTCTAGGATAGGATTAGCACCAGTTGAAGTACCTCAAGGAGTAGAGATAACCATCGGTGAAGGCAATACGGTTACCGTTAAGGGTTCGTTAGGAACACTAACTCAGAAAGTGGATGAATCAATTGCTTTGGAGTTGAAAGATGGAAACTTCGTGTTGGCTCGCCAAAACGAGAAGAAGCAGACGAAGGCTTATCATGGTCTTTATCGTTCTCTTGTCAATAACATGGTTGCAGGAGTTACAAAAGGGTTTGAAAAAAAGCTTGAACTCGTTGGGGTTGGTTACAGAGCTAACAACAAAGGACAGGAATTAGAGCTTTCGTTGGGATTCTCTCACAACGTTGTTTTCATGCTACCAGATGAGATTAAGATTGAAACGGTAATGGAGCGAGGTAAGAATCCAATCATCACGCTAAAGTCGCACGACAAGCAGTTGATTGGCCAGGTTGCTGCTAAAATTCGTTCACTCAGAAAACCTGAGCCGTACAAAGGAAAAGGTATCCGATTCGTTGGAGAACAAATTAGAAGAAAAGCTGGTAAATCAGCTGCAAAAGCATAAGTAGGAACATATGGCTACTCAGAGCAATAGAACGCGAATTAAAAGAAGAATCAGAAGTACAATTTCTGGTTCAGCAGCAAGACCAAGAATGTCAGTATTCCGCAGCAATAAGGAAATCTACGTTCAACTTGTTGATGACCTGGAAGGAAAGACTGTTCTTGCAGCATCTTCATCAGATAAAGGAATTGCTGGTGAAAAGGCTAACAAGACTGATATTGCCACCAAGGTTGGTAAGTTAATTGCTGAAAGAGCAACAGAAGCAGGTATTGAATCCGTAGTGTTTGACCGTAACGGATACCTTTATCATGGACGTGTCAAAGCGTTGGCTGAAGGTGCTAGAGAGGGAGGATTGAAATTCTAATTGCAGTAATTTAGAAAAAGATGAAAAGAGTAAAAGCAACGGATATTGAGCTGAAAGACCGCGTAGTTGGTATTCAGCGTGTAGTGAAAGTGACTAAAGGTGGTCGTACGTTTAGTTTCTCAGCCATTGTGGTTGTTGGAGATGAGAACGGTGTTGTTGGACATGGTCTCGGGAAGGCGAAGGAAGTTACAGAGGCAATCACCAAGGGAATTGATAACGCAAAGAAGAATCTCATTCGGGTGCCAATCATTAATGGAACTGTTCCTCACTCACAGGAAACAAAGTATGGCGGTGCAAGAGTATTTATGAAGC
>JBLIGB010000002.1:5000-36521 GCA_047636795.1 Bacteroidia bacterium
CATAATGAGCCTACGAGTTACTCCTCACTAGCAAGGTTAAGGACTTCAGGTCCGCAGCCGAAGCGAAAGCAAGTCTGAATAGGGCGCATAGTTAGTGGGGGTAGACGCGAAACCCGGTGATCTACCCATGGTCAGGTTGAAGCTCTGGTAACACAGAGTGGAGGACCGAACCCGTTCATGTTGAAAAATGTTGGGATGAACTGTGGGTAGGGGTGAAAGGCTAATCAAACTGGGAAATAGCTCGTACTCCCCGAAATGCATTTAGGTGCAGCGTTGAGGTAGAGTTATATAGAGGTAGAGCTACTGATTGGGCTAGGGGGCTTCACCGCCTACCAAACCCTGACAAACTCCGAATGCTATATAATATACTCAGCAGTGAGGGCGCGGGTGCTAAGGTCCGTGTCCGAGAGGGAAAGAACCCAGACCATCAGCTAAGGTCCCTAAGTACATACTAAGTTGATCTAACGTTGTCTGATTGCACTGACAGCTAGGATGTTGGCTTGGAAGCAGCCATTCATTTAAAGAGTGCGTAACAGCTCACTAGTCGAGCGATCGGGCGTGGATAATAATCGGGCATAAGTATGGCACCGAAGCTATGGACTCAGTTTACTGAGTGGTAGGGGAGCATTCTAGTCGCACTGAAGCGGAATTGCGAATTTCCGTGGAGCGTCTAGAAAAGAAAATGTAGGCATAAGTAACGATAATGCGGGCGAGAAACCCGCACACCGATAGACTAAGGTTTCCTCAGCAATGCTAATCAGCTGAGGGTTAGTCGGGTCCTAACGCGAACCCGAAAGGGGTAGTGGATGGATAACTGGTTAATATTCCAGTACTAGCATTACTGCGATGGAGTGACGGAGAAGTGAAAGACCTGCGTGCTGACGGAATAGCACGTTGAAGAGTGTAGGTATAGGGATGGTAGGCAAATCCGCCAACCCTGCTGAACTTGATAGTACCGTGAGCCTTCGGGCAAGCGGACATGGTCCTAATCATACTCCCAAGAAAAACTTCTAAGCTTCAGGTAAATGCTACCCGTACCGCAAACCGACACAGGTAGTCAAGGAGAGAATCCTAAGGTGCTCGAGTGATCCGTGGCTAAGGAACTAGGCAAATTAACCCCGTAACTTCGGGATAAGGGGAGCCTCCTTCGGGAGGTCGCAGAGAAATGGCCCAGGCGACTGTTTATCAAAAACACATGGCTTTGCAAAATCGAAAGATGAAGTATAAGGCCTGACACCTGCCCGGTGCTGGAAGGTTAAGAGGAGATGTCATCCTTCGGGAGAAGCTTTGAATCGAAGCCCCAGTAAACGGCGGCCGTAACTATAACGGTCCTAAGGTAGCGAAATTCCTTGTCGGGTAAGTTCCGACCTGCACGAATGGTGTAACGATCTGGGCGCTGTCTCGGCCACGAGCTCGGTGAAATTGTAGTATCGGTGAAGATGCCGATTACCCGCAACGGGACGAAAAGACCCCGTGCACCTTTACTATAGCTTAACATTGACTTTGGGTATTTGATGTGTAGGATAGGTGGGAGACTTTGAAGCTGTGTCGCTAGGCATGGTGGAGTCAACCTTGAAATACCACCCTTTAAATTTCTGGAGTCTAACTTGCATGCAAGGACATTGTTTGGTGGGTAGTTTGACTGGGGTGGTCGCCTCCAAAAGAGTAACGGAGGCTTTCAAAGGTACCCTCAGTACGGTTGGCAATCGTACGTAGAGTGTAATAGCATAAGGGTGCTTGACTGTGAGACCTACAAGTCGAGCAGGTACGAAAGTAGGATATAGTGATCCGGTAGTTCCGCATGGAAGGGCTATCGCTCAAAGGATAAAAGGTACGCCGGGGATAACAGGCTGATCTCCCCCAAGAGCTCATATCGACGGGGAGGTTTGGCACCTCGATGTCGGCTCGTCACATCCTGGGGCTGGAGCAGGTCCCAAGGGTTGGGCTGTTCGCCCATTAAAGTGGCACGCGAGCTGGGTTCAGAACGTCGTGAGACAGTTCGGTCTCTATCTGTTGTGGGCGTTAGAAATTTGAGAGGACCTATCTTTAGTACGAGAGGACCGAGATGGACAGACCTCTAGTGTACCTGTTGTGGCGCCAGCTGCATCGCAGGGTAGCTATGTCTGGATGAGATAAGCGCTGAAAGCATCTAAGCACGAAACTCGCCTCAAGATTAGATTTCTTTTAAGGGTCGTTAGAGACGATGACGTTGATAGGTTGCAGGTGTAAAGGCAGTAATGTCAAAGCCGAGCAATACTAATTACCCGTAAGCTTTTACAAACTAATGTGATTTAATAATTGTAATATATTTTCTTCCCTCATTGTCAATATCAACTTCGGTTGATATAAAGCTTTAAGGTGACTATTGCGGTGGGGTTCACCTCTTCCCATTCCGAACAGAGAAGTTAAGCTCACCAGCGCAGATGGTACTACAGTAACATGTGGGAGAGTATGTCGTTGCCTTAATTTATTTTAAACCTCGACCATGTAATAATGGTCGGGGTTTTTTGTTTTCTATACTTTCCCATCGTTTTGTCATTCAACATTCGGATAACTTTAGTATTTCCATTGATTGCCGGATTATGTCTGGCAGCAGTTGATGGGTTTACTCAGAATGGAAAGTTCCATATCGATTCTTTGTTTTCTTCTAGTGTTTCTGACACTCTGAATGTTAAACAATACACATTCAAGAATTGGGTTTATGGTGAGGAGGGAAGTTACATGCTCAACGCAGTTCACGGAACACACAATTATCATCCCCTTTATGAGAATTCGCAAGTAAGAAATGACCTTGGTAACCTAGGGTCAGCTAATCACAAGGTTCTTTTTGATTTTGACCAATCCTTTGGTTTTAATTTCAGAAATTCCCGTAGTGCCTATTGGAAGCCGCTAGAGAAACGGACTTTCCTCCTTTCTGAGAAGATGTTTTCGAATGTTCAGTATTCTAATGGAGTTAACAGAGAAAACTACCTCCTTGCCAACTTTACGCGCAGCTTTGGAAAACTGCTGAACCTAGGATTCAGCTTCAACCGTGACGTTTCTGAAGGGTTTTACGCAAGACAGCGGAATGTTTTTACGGATATGTCTGTATTCACAACCTTTCGGTCGAAAGATGATCGTTATAAGGCTGCGCTTATGTTTGATTATTCAAACCTATGTGTTGAAGAAAATGGTGGAATTACAAATGATACTCTTTTTGAAGATAATCTTACATCTGGTAGGAGCTTCATTCCTACTAACTTGAGCCAGTCTAGTAACCATTGGAAAGGTTTTGATCTTGGGTTGGAGCACCGCTTTTTCCTTACCAAGGAGGATTCTCTAACTAGAGTGAAACGGTACCGGCCTGCTATTTCGCATTCGTTTTCGGTGGCAAATCATTCAATGATTTACAGAAACGCTCCTGATGTTGCTTCGGGTTTTTATGAAAATATTTTTGCAGACACGGTTGCAACATACGATTCTACAAGAGTTCTAAGCGTGATCAATGCATTTAGGTTTGAACTGGTGAAGTCTGACTCTGTGACTGATAAGGTTGTTAATACGCTGGCCGTTGGTGCACGACACCAATTTCATAGGGTATCATACGACTCTGTTTTTGTTGATGGTATTCACAACGTTTCTGTGCTAGGGAACGTGAACGGAAAATTATTTGGAAAAGTAGATTGGAAGGCTGCTGGTAATTTTATGGTTTACGGCTATAATATTTGGGATTTGAAGATAGATGGTCAATTTGACTATTCTACTGGAGAATCTCACTTTTCGGCATTTGTCAATTACTCTCTTTTCAGACCTGATTATGTGTCGGACAATTATATCAGTAATCATTTTGTGTGGGATAATAGTTGGGTTCAGACGCAGCATTTGAAGACGGGATTTGTTTATGAACAAACGAAGTTGAGATTCAAAGGCACATTTACGTATCACATTTTAGATGATCTTGTGGCTTATGGAACTGACAGGTCACCATATCAAAGCAATAAGGTCAACCAGTTAATGGTATTACGGTTGCAGGAGCATTTCAGGATGCGCTGGTTTCATGTAGTTTTAGATGGAGCTGTTCAGTTTAAACTTAGTGGTGATGATATTCGGATTCCTTTGGCGCTTGGCCGCGGTATGATTTATTATCAGAACGATTTGTTTAAGAAAAAACTTCGGTTGCAGATTGGTGCGGAAGTAAGTTATTCGATGGCGTATTATGCAAATAACTATAATCCTGCTCTTTCTGAGTTTCATATTCAGAACGAGAGGCAGGTTGGAAACTATCCGTTTATAGATGTTTTTCTGAATATTCGGATAAAGAAATTGCGAGCATTTTTCAAGGTACAGCACTTAAATGCTGGGTGGCTGAGTTATACCTACTATCACGTTCCGCATTATCCGGTGAATGACCTTGCCTGGAAGTTTGGAATTAATTGGGCCTTTTTGGATTGATGATTATGAATTAAGAACAGGCACCCTTTTGTTGATATTCTAGGGTTTTCGGGCTCTGCCAAAACTCACAGACTGCGCGCGTTAAGGATGGAAGCGACATTCTTTTTTGAGGAACGAGGAAAAGATATAGTGAACAGCCTGACCCGCACTCGGCTCAGGCTTCGAGAGCCTCAGCCACCGCATAAATGCGTGGAACAACCTAAACTGGCTTGTTTAGAGTCGCTAAATGATTGTTTATCAACGCTTGTCAATGTTTTTTTAACATGCCTTGTTCAAGCAGGTCTAAAGAGCTATTTTTGCAGTCCAAAAATCGAGCGTTTTAAAACGATATAAAAGGAACATATAAATGTCAGCTCTAACAGGTAAAGTAGCACAAATCATCGGTCCGGTTTTGGACATCAGCTTTGACAATAGTAATGGGGAACTCCCTAAAATTCTTGATGCACTTGAAGTAACTCGTCCTGATGGACAGGTTGTAACACTTGAGTGTCAACAACACGTTGGTGAAAATACGGTTCGTGCAATTGCGATGGACTCTACGGACGGTTTGAGCCGTGGAACTGAGGTTAGAGCGGTAGGTGCGCCTATTACTATGCCAATCGGAGACCAGATTTATGGTCGTCTTTTCAACGTAGTTGGAGATCCAATTGATGGAATGGCTGACTGCGACAAAACAGGTGGATACGCTATACACAAGGCGCCACCTAAGTTTGAGGATTTGTCTACTGCAACAGAGGTACTTTTTACTGGTATCAAGGTAATAGACCTTATTGAGCCTTATGCAAAGGGTGGTAAGATTGGTTTGTTTGGTGGAGCTGGTGTTGGTAAAACGGTACTTATTCAGGAGTTGATTAACAACATTGCAAAAGGACACGGTGGTCTTTCTGTATTTGCTGGAGTTGGCGAGAGAACGCGAGAAGGAAATGATCTTCTAAGAGAGATGATTGAAGCTGGTATTATCGATTACGGTGATGCTTTCCGTGAGAACATGGAACAAGGTGGATGGGATCTTTCTAAGGTTGACCACGAACAACTGAAGAAATCAAAAGCAACATTTGTTTTCGGACAGATGAATGAGCCTCCTGGGGCGCGTGCTAGGGTTGCACTTTCAGGATTGACTATTGCTGAATATTTCCGTGATGGAGATGAGAAGTCAGGAGGTCGTGATATCCTTTTCTTTATTGACAACATTTTCCGTTTCACACAAGCTGGTTCTGAGGTATCTGCACTACTTGGCCGTATGCCATCTGCTGTAGGTTACCAACCAACATTGGCAACTGAAATGGGATTGATGCAAGAGCGTATTACTTCTACAAAGAGAGGTTCTATTACATCTGTACAAGCGGTTTACGTACCTGCAGATGACCTTACTGACCCTGCACCAGCAACTACGTTCTCTCACTTGGATGCAACTACGGTACTTAATCGTAAGATTTCTGAGCTAGGTATTTACCCAGCGGTTGATCCATTGGATTCAACTTCAAGAATTCTTACTCCAGCAATTGTTGGTGATGAGCATTACAATACTGCGCAGCGGGTTATTGAAACACTTCAGCGTTACAAAGAACTTCAGGATATTATTGCCATCCTTGGTATGGATGAGCTTTCTGAAGAAGATAAATTGATTGTACACAGAGCAAGACGTGTTCAGCGTTTCCTTTCGCAGCCATTCTTTGTGGCAACACAGTTTACAGGATTACCAGGTGCATACGTTGATATTGCTGACACAATTAAAGGCTTCAACATGATTATGGATGGGGAAGTAGATGAGTACCCAGAAGCAGCTTTCAACTTGGTAGGTTCTATTGAAGAAGCTATGGAGAAAGGAAAGAAATTGATGGCAGAAGCATAAAACAGGTTTGAGGTTTTAGGTGTGAGGTTTTAGCCAAAGCACTTGAAGCTTGAGACTCGAAACTCGAAAATATGAACTTAGAAATTGTAACACCAGACGAAAAGATTTTCGAAGGAGAAGTAAAGCATGTGCAGCTTCCTGGAAAACAGGGTCTTTTCGGAATTCTCAATAACCACGCACCTATCGTTTCGACCTTGGTAAAAGGAAGAGTGAAAGTAGAGGCCGCTGACGGGGATATTCAGTATTTCGAGATTGGTGGCGGTGTGGTGGAAATGAACAATAATAAGGTTGTAGTTCTTGCTGAAAAGTAAGTGTAACAAGATTTGAACTGCTAAAAACCCTGTTCGTTTATTCGGACAGGGTTTTTTATTAATAGCCTGTTGGAAAAAACGGAACATAAATTGATACAGCAGCGTAAGCAATCGTAATTTTCGACAATGATGAGATTGAGTTTTGTATACGTCCTTTTGATTTCCTTCTTAAGCACACTGAATGTTGACGCACAGACCGCTAGAAGGGTTAAGTTCCCTTCTAAAGATGGTGTGACCATCACCGCAGATATGTATGAAACTAATCCGGATTACCCTTGGATTGTGCTGTTTCATATGGCACAATCGAGTAGGGGAGAATTTCAGAAAATTGCTGTTAAGCTGAATAAGCTGGAATTGAACTGCATGGCTGTTGATCTGCGGTCTGGGAAAGAAGCGAACTTCATTATAAATGAAACCTACGTTCTTGCAAAAAATACAGGGCTGGGAACCGAATACTTAGATGCAGAGATTGACATGAAGGCGGCTATTCAAAAAGCGTATATCATTGCAGGTAAACCAGTTATTATTTTTGGGAGTTCGTATTCTGGATCGCTTGCCATCAAGCTTGGTAGTGAAATGTCTCAGGTTAAAGCTGTTGTTGCGTTTAGCCCTGGAGAGTATTTTGGAAAGAAATTGGATGTTGCCAAGACGGCAGCGGGTCTTACAAAACCAACTTTTATTGCTTGTGGTTCAGACGAAAAGAAATATACTGATCCAATTGCTAACGCAATTAGAAGCAATAGAAAAATCTATTTCGCACCACCTAAAGGCGGGGCTCATGGAGCGGCTTGTCTTGATAAAGGAACTGATGGCGAAACCGAATACTGGATTCAGATGATAAATTTCATCCAGTCGGTTAAGAAAGAGTACTAGTAGTTGACATTCCGATTCAGTCGGATATCACGAACATTTATTTATCGCAAAAATTTTGGTGCAACTCCAGCACCTGAGGAATTAGGAGCTGCGTTCCGCTATTATTTAGAATGTGATCGGCCAATTTTACTTTGCGCTCCTGTGTCCATTGGTTATTCATTCGTTTCAAAACATCTTCCTTTGAAGATCCATCGCGGTTTATTACGCGTTCCAATCTTACATCCTGGGGCGCAATAACAAGAACCGTTATATCCACATCCTGATAAGCACCACTTTCAAATAGAATTGCTGCTTCTTTTAGTACGTACTTCTCGTCATTGCGCTCTTCCAACCATTCCTCAAAATCATTTGCAACCGCTGGGTGCACCAAACCATTAATGATGGATAACTTCTCCTTTGAACCAAATATTTGTTGAGCCAAATAGGCCCGATCTAAATCATTTCCTGAATAAGCTTTTTTTCCAAATGCTTGAACAATCTTGTTTTTCAAAACCGCATTTGTCGTCATAAGCTCTTTTGCTCTATCATCGGCATAATAAACAGGGACTCCCAATTCTTGAAAAATCTTGCATGCCGTAGTTTTTCCACTTCCAATGCCGCCCGTAATCCCAATAATCTTCATTTCTGGACGATGAATTCTACCTGTGCGGGACTGACTCTAACCTGAGTGACTTCTTGTGGTTTACCGTCAATATTTACTAGGAGAGATGACTGCCGAAGGCTGTTTTCGTTCAATACTACTGACACCTGAAATTGCTCTGCTTTTATCTTGTCGTAATCCGCTAAGGGTACCTGATACTTAATTTCCACTTCGCGGGGAAAAACTTTTACAGACTCGGGATTGTTTGCCACTATTTTTAATGGGACAATCATGCTTCCTTCAGTAAACTCTACCACATTCAGTTCCACCTCTATATTCTCTTGGCTAATTTTAGCAAAAGGCAGATTTGTGAATTTTTGGAGGTGAACTTCGTTCGTGAGACTTTCACTCAATTCACTCCAATTTTGACGTTCGGTAGCTATAAATGTGATTGTATCGACATTTTCTTTCACGCCTATTATAAGGATGGAATCAGGAATCAGAATTGGGTCTGAAACCATTCCGAATTGCTTCTGGAAAGAAATGTCAGCATTTAGTTTAATAGGAACTCGCTTGATGAACTTCGGAACAAACTTCACAAATAGCGTATCAGGCAGAATGCTCAAAACCGTAAGCTGATTGTCCTTCATTTTAGATAATGCGATGCCTTTTCCCGCTGTGAGAATATAATGGAGCGAAACTCCGTTTTTCTGGAGACTAGGAAGTTCAGTAGGATTCGTTTGCACAGGTACTTCTAACTGCTCAAATCTAAGCCAGTACCACATTAGGTCAAACCCCAAGCCTTTTACCTCAGCAGTGACGGTTGACGTCAGTTCATTGGCAACCAATACATCTTCAGGAGGAGCGTTATAAACTACAGGAATGTGGATTTCGTTAACGTATTCTTTAGACAGCGATGTCAGTATCCAGAAAAGTCCAGACAGTAAAAGGCACAGGGAAAAGGCAACAGAACGTCTGTTGAGCTTTGACAGTAAGTAGGCTCGTGTGCTGGTCGCTACCGTATTGGACATGCGACCAAATTAGAAAAAGATCAATTGGTCTGCTGTAGACTGGCAGAGTTGTCTTTAGATACAGCTGACTTTTCAATTTTAAGTCTTTGTCCTTCGCCCGTATCAACTACAAGGGTAGTTTCCTTAACCTCGGCAATTTTTGCGTGAATACCTCCAATGGTAACAACCTTGTCGCCTTTCTTTAGTTCCTCACGAAACTTCTTTTCCTCTTTGGTTTTCTTCATTTGAGGACGAATCATGAAGAAGTAAAAAACCACGAACATGAGTACGAACATGAGGATGGTTGAACCGCCTTCGCCTAGTAATTCTTGCATTTTGAGCTATTAGTTTGAGTGCTGGTTATCAAGTTTTGAAACCTGAATAACCAGCATTTAGATAATCTATTTATTCTGTTACGGGAACTTCAACCATTCCATTGATGGCGAGAACTGTAGTGTTTGGGACCGTATTCGCTGTGAGCGTAACTTTCTTGTTCTGCTGACCAGACTTACCATCGCTGTTGAAAACAATATCAATTATGCCTTCTCCGCCTGGAGCAATTGGAGCTCCTGGATACGAAGGAACGGTACATCCGCAACTTCCTTTAGCATCAGTAATGATCAGGTCGCCTTTTCCAGTATTCGTGAATTTGAATGAGTAGGACACTTTTTCACCCTGAACAATTGTTCCGAAATCATGAGCGTCTTTTTCAAATGCGAAAACAGGTGCTTCGCTTGGGTCAACAACAACTTCTCCACTTTCGGCAGTTGCTGGGTTGTTTACTACTTCTGTATCAATGGTAGTTTCCGCTGTTCCTTCAGTTTCTTTTTCTCCACCACAGCCATAAATAGCTAATGCTCCTACAAGTACAAATGCAATCTTTTTCATCCGATTCTGAATAATGTGTTTTACTTATTATTAATTCATCAAAATTAGCAATCAAAGAGATACTTAATTACCAATTAAACCTTTTCCCATTTTCTTAATTTTTCCTTGCTCTTTTAGTTCAATAAGCACCTTGTCTAAGATGCCATTGATGAATATTTTACTCTTAGGCGTACTGTATTCCTTGGAAATTTCGATGTACTCGTTCATTGTAACCTTGGTAGGAACCGAACTGATATTGATGAATTCGCTCACAGCCATCTTCATTAATAAGATATCAGTTGAAGCTATTCTGTCTAAATCCCAGTTTACCAATTTCCCCTCAATCATATCCTGATACTCAATATTATTGGTAGCAGTTTTTCTGAAAAGGTCTTTTACAAATGCTCTGTCCTCTTCTTCATCCTTGTACATGACAGCAAGCGTTCCACCAAAATCAACATCCTTTTTAAAGTCTGATATGGTACGAACAACCAAGTCGCTTACCTGATCGAAATCGTTCATCCAAAGCATACTCTTTTCCTCAAAAATGCTTTGCAGATGTTCGTTTTCTACCAAGTAATCTTCATACAACTTGTAAATGATTCTCCGCTCCTCCTTGTAGGTTGGAACTTCACCATTCATGTAATTCTGAAAGTCTTCAGATTCTTTGAAAGCAGTAAATATTCTGCGAATAAGTTCAGAATGCTCAACCCAATTGATTTTCCGAGCCGCAATGTGCTTCTCCAGCTGCGGGTGATTCTCTAGTTGAACCAACACACGGTTTTCAACGAACCGCAGATTCGGATTGAGGTCTTCTTCCGTTGGCATTCGCTTGGCCTTGCCATCCTCAATTTGCTGCTTGGCAAACGAATGAACCTCCGTCAACAGCGAAAGCTGATGAATGTAGAGGTCATAAATCTTGGTCAAACTCTGATTTAATAGTTTTTCACCAAGAATTAATTCTGCTCCTCCTGAACGCTGATAAGCGAACAATGCCTGCATTACTTTTACACGTAAGTGCCTTCTACTCAACATTCCCAAAGAACCTTTTGTCCAACTTCCTGTTATTCCTAAATAAGGTGTTTCAATGTTGTCACATCAAGACCCCAAACATTCCTAACTTTGGGCAAAAGTATGTTTATTTTTCGCAATATTTTAGAAGGATTTTGGGGCTGAGGAATGCGAGCACTTGCACATCTAAATAAGTATTTCTGGCGGTATAAAGCACGGTTCTTTCTCGGAATTCTATTTGTGTCCGTTAGTAACTTGTACGCCATTGTTCCACCCAAAGTTGTTCGGGTAACCTTCGATTTTCTACGAGACGTAAAGCCCATCTTCGCTATGATGGAAGGCACACCGCTGCACGACCTTTATTTCGATGTGCTCGCTAGTGCGTTTCTTTTTTTTGGATTCATTATCCTTTTAGCTGCTTTGCTCAAAGGCGCTTTTATGTTTCTAATGCGCCAAACACTTGTGGTAATGAGTCGTTTTATTGAATACGACCTGAAGAATGAGATTTACAACCATTATCAGAACCTTTCTCTCTCGTTTTTCAAACGAAACAATACGGGAGATTTGATGGCGCGCATTACCGAAGATGTTTCGAAGGTTAGGATGTACGTTGGTCCAGCTGTTCTCTACGCCATCAACCTTACGGTGCTCTTCTCCTTGGTCATTTACAACATGATTCAGGTAAGTCCCACACTGTCTGCTTATGTGCTTATGCCGCTACCAATTCTGTCATTTATCATTTACCATGTAAGTAGGATGATAAACATCCGAAGCGAAAAGGTGCAGCGTCAATTGAGCGAACTCAGCACGTTTGTGCAAGAAGGATTTTCAGGAATTCGTGTGCTGAAAGCCTATGCCAAGGAAGACCAATGGGGCAAGGCTTTTGAGAAGGAAACGGAAAACTATAAAGAGACTTCGTTGGAGTTGGTGCAGATTCAAGCAGTGTTCTTTCCTACCATGCTCATACTGATTGGACTGAGCACCGTTCTAACCGTTTATATAGGTGGAAAGCAGGCTATGGCGGGAACAATCACCACTGGAAATATTGCCGAATTCATCATTTACATCAATATGCTTACGTGGCCCGTTGCTGCCATCGGTTGGATTACAAGTATCATTCAGCGGGCGGCCGCTTCGCAAACGCGCATTAACGAGTTTCTGAACACCGAGCCAGAGATTGTCAACAACAGTCATGAATACCTGAAAGTGAATGGTGGAATCACCTTTAAGGATGTAGAATTTGTTTATCCTGATAGTGGTATGAAAGCGCTAGACGGAGTGAGTTTTGATGTGAAGCCAGGAGAAAGCCTCGCTATTTTGGGAAGAACAGGAAGCGGAAAATCTACTATTGCTTCTCTTATCACGAGAACTTACGATATCAGTGGTGGTTCACTTCTACTTGATGGAAAACCGATAGATAACTTGAATTTGGATGCCATTCGTTCAAGTATTGGTTATGTTCCGCAAGACGTGTTCCTATTCTCAGATTCTATTTCGAATAACATTTCTTTCGGTATTGACTCAGACGAGAATCTTGAAAAAAGAGTGCATACAGCAGCCAAGCAGGCCGACATCTTCGATAGCATCATTGACTTTCCATTCGGGTTTGATACTAAGGTTGGCGAACGCGGTATTACCCTTTCTGGAGGGCAGAAGCAGCGTATTTCCATTGCACGCGCCATCATCCGCGATCCGCAGATTCTCATCTTTGATGATTGTCTTTCTGCTGTAGATACCGAAACTGAGGAGAAGATATTGGCGCACCTCAAAGACTTGATGCATGGTAAGACTACGGTCATTATAAGCCATCGCGTGAGCAGCGTTAAGCATGCCGATCAGATTATTGTGTTGGACAAGGGAACCATCATCGAACGTGGAACGCACGAAGAGTTATTGAAGCTTGATGGCGCCTATGCATCGCTCTACCAAAAGCAGCTTTTAGAAGATGATCAGCGTAAAACGGCTTGATTAAAGACCTTAGCATCCGATCAATGGGCACTTTATTCGTAATAAACATTTATATATTTGAATAACTAACAGTTGTCAATAAACGCCTAACAGATGGATGGACGGGATTCGAACAAGCGGGAAGACATCTTCTCAAAACCAGTAAGAGCAGGAAAAAGGACTTACTTTTTTGACGTAAAAGCCACGAGAGGTGACGATTACTACCTGACCATTACGGAGAGTAAACGTAGAATTGATAACAACGGTAAGTTCAGCTACGATAAGCATAAGTTGTTTTTGTACAAGGAGGATTTTGAGAAGTTTGCTGATGGAATGCAAGAGGCCTTGGACTTTATTAAGAATGAGAAGGGGGATGATTATGGTATTGAAGAACACCAATACACAGCAGCTCCTCCATCTCCCGTTGCTGAAACGTCACTAACTGCAAGTGAAGAACCGGAACCTGAAGCTACTGCTGCCGCTCCAGAGCCTACTCCTGCATCAAACAATAACTACTCTTCCGACATCAGTTTTGATGATTTGGAGGATGACGATAAGTCTTAAAAACAATTAACGAGCGATAAAAGTGAAAGCCTCCAATTTGGAGGCTTTTTTTATGCCAAAAAGTAAAGGTTGATAATGGCAAGGATGAAGTAGGGGACAAGACCACCAGCACCAGCGTAATCCTTTGCAATGCGCTGTCCGAAGAAAAGCATCACCAGAGATAAAGCAGATAGCGCGGTTGCAACGAATGCAAGACAGTACGTTTTGTAAACTAATACTTCTACCACTCCCAAGGCTGAAACTGCCCCAGCTACTATCTCCACCAATGTGAGTGTTCCGAGCATCATGGGTACCATTCCCGAAAGGAGTGACTTGGAGAAATGCCCTGTGAGCCATTCTAGGTTTCCTTTCCAGTCAATTACTTTATCCAATCCAGATTGGAGAAAAAGAATGGCAAAAAACACAGACACAAATGCCTGAATTAGCCACATTCCTTGGAAGTTGGATATGAAAGAACAATCGGAAATGAGGCAGATGAGCATGTTAGTTGATTAGGTTATTGGTTGATAAAGTTATCGGAAAACCTCCTTCCCTGAGCGGAGTCGAAGGGATGGTGGCAAATAGGTTTCGACTTCGCTCAACCAAGGTGATTTCCTGCGCGAGTTTGAAGAATATGGTTGATGATTTCCTATCTATCCTTCGATACTATTTTGCCAAAAGCAAAATCACTCAGGATGACCGAAGACAAATTAGAATTCAAGAAACCCGTTGAGTTGGCCTTCAATTTCCTTCAGGCAGATTTCATTAGTGAGCGTGCCATCTTGCGGCATTAGCAAATGCACTTCTGAGAGATAAATCTTCTTCTTGTACACATCTGTATCGAGGTAATGAAAGATGCCTGTGAGGTGGTCTAACCCACGCAAGTTACCCGATCGGCCTGAAGCCAAGCCAACCAACGCCACTTTCTTATGGGCGAAATCTCCATAATTACACGCATCCATAAAGAACTTGATGTAACCCGGAAAACTACCGTTGTACTCAGGCGTTACAAAAATGAGCTTGGAAACCGAGCGAATGTATTTCTCAGTCAGTTCATCAAACTCGGGAATATTGTCTCCGTAACTACTATCCTGAATCCATTGCGCAGGAACGGTTCGTAGGTCGAGTATCTGACAGGTCTCACCTATGTCTGTAAGTTGTTGCTCATAAACCTGCGACAACTTCAGCGAGTTGCTATCGGTTCTATTTGTGGTACAGATAATGCTAATCATTCCGCATTTTCGGTTGAGATTTCGTCAAAGTATTTTGAGTCCTTGGTCAAGAGCCCTTTGCCTAGGTAATAAAGGTCGTCCGTTTTGATGTTTTCCAACGAGCTGTCTTCTTCCTCAAAAAGAGCTGTTCCGAGGTAGTAATAATCATCTTTTTCAATCTTATCCAATTCTTCTTTTTTGCCTATAATGAGCGCCATTCCGAAGAAATAGAGGTCGTCATTCTTGACAAATTTCAGGTTTGACTGATTTTTCAAAAACAAACTTTTAGACAGGTAGTAGATGTCATCGCTGGTCACATTTGCCCAAGCAGATGTATCTCCTGTAAGGAGAACGTAGCCTAAATAATGAAGGTCGTTTCCTTTATAGGAGTTGTTCTCTTGCGAGAGCGCGCTTGTTTCTAACATAAGCAGCGGAATAATCAACAGACTTACTAAAAACCGTTTTGGTTGGAATGGGCTCACTTAGAAAACTCCATTAGTGTGTCTTTAATAATTTGGAGACACTCATGAAGTTGTTCTTCATTTATGACCAACGGTGGTGCAAAACGGATGATGTTGCCGTGTGTTGGCTTCGCCAAAAGTCCTTTGCTTGCTAAACTTAAACAGATGTTCCAAGCAGTTTTGCTTTCTGGAGAATCGTTCACAATAATGGCGTTAAGTAATCCTCTTCCCCTAACCAGTTTTACTAACGAATTGTTCTCTGCAAAGGCCGTCAACTCCGCTCGGAAAATTTCACCTAAGCGCTGAGCGTTTTCTGCCAGGTTTTCGTCTCTCACAACTTCTAAAGCCGCCATTGCCACTTTACACGCCATTGGATTTCCTCCAAACGTAGAACCGTGCTCACCAGGACGGATGCACATCATCACTTCGTCATCTGCCAATACTGCCGAAACGGGTAGCACACCTCCGGAAAGTGCTTTTCCCAGAATCAAGATGTCTGGTCTGACATACGTTGGCGCTTTTCGCTCGCAAGAAGCACCACAATCGCAATTACCACAGACTGCTAGTAAACTTCCTGTTCGTGCAATACCAGTTTGAATTTCATCTGCAATCAGTAAAACGTTGTATTTGGTACACAACTCGCGTGCTTGAGCCAAATAATTCTCATCCGGCACATTTACTCCTGCTTCTCCCTGAATTGGCTCTACAAGAAAGCCAGCAACATTAGGGTCTTGCAACGCTTTTTCCAAAGCTGCCACATCATTGTATTGCACCGTTTCAAAACCTGGTGTGTATGGTCCAAAATTCTTTCGTGCTTCTGTGTCATTCGAGAATGAAACAATGGTTGTAGTCCTTCCATGGAAGTTGCCTTCGCAGACAATGATTTTGGCTTTATCGGCAGTTAAACCTTTTTTCTCGTACCCCCACTTTCGGCAAAGCTTCAACGCTGTTTCAACGCCTTCTGCACCGGTGTTCATCGGAAGTAGTTTGTCAAAACCAAAGTATTCGGATGCGTACTTCTCGTACTCACCTAGTACATCGTTGTAAAACGCTCTGCTTGTAAGATTCAGCTTTTTCGCTTGCTCGGTTAAAGCATCAATAATTTTTGGATGACAATGACCTTGGTTTACGGCAGAATAGGCCGAAAGGAAATCGTAATATCTCTTTCCATCGGTATCCCAAACATAAACACCTTTTCCTCTCTCTAATACTACAGGTAAGGGGTGATAATTGTGTGCACCGTACTTGTCTTCTGTGTCAATTACTTGCTGCGCCTTTGCAGATACTTCCATCAATTCTTTACTTGTCATTCGGTTCTTATTTACTTTCTATTTTTACTAACTCCGTCTAATAGTATCGCTCTTAACAGACGCTGGAACAAGTTTAACATGACTCATTCCTGAAAACGGATAATCCTTTTTATTTATTTACTAATTGATTCTTAAAATTGGTAATGATGTCTTCTCTGTAAGCCATTAGTTTCGAATCTACAAACAGTGCGGGATAAGCGAATATGTCAATTGGTGGCTTTTTATTGGAAAGATCCATGTCATAAATGTCTGCATCCAATCCCGACTTCTGGACGAATTTTTTTATTAAATCGCATTGATGACACCTATTTGCTACATATACGGTTGGTCTCATATCAATTTGCCCATTTCGTGAATCAAAATCGTTTTTCTGTCGAAATTGATTAGTTCCAATTCCTTTAACCCATTTAAGACAGTTGTGAGTGATTGCCGTGATGTGGCAGTTAAACTGGCTATATCCTGATGAGTAAGAGAGTGTTCCAGTAAAATTGAGCCACCAGCCAACATCTTGCCTCGGTCAGTAGCCATTTCCTTAACCAAATCTACTATTTTCGTTCGGGCATCCTTGAAGATGAGCGATTCAAACTTGCGTTTGACTTTTGTCAGTCTATTCCCAATTGTAGTCGTGATTTTTAGACTGAGGTCGGCATTGCTGCTCATCATTCCCAGAACTTCGCCCACACCCATTGTACATATACGTACATCATCATCCATGGCAATGGCAAAATCGTTACGTGTCTTCTGTCCCACCAAACCCAATTCTCCAAACATATCGCCAGGATGCATGATTCCTTTGATAATTTCCTTCCCATCGCTGGAATAACTACCGATTTTGACTTTTCCGTTCTTCAAGAAGAAAATAACCTTTGATGGTTCGTTCGGGAAATAAATATGCGTTCCCTTTCCTTTAGTTTTCATAGTTGAACGTTCCTCAACCTTCTTCATTTCTTGGTCTGAAAGACCTTCGAAAAGGTGGATTTTCTCGAGCCACCAAAGTTTTATGAAGTTGTTCAATTGATTTCCTTTAAGGAGTGATTACAAATATATCAAATGCCTTTTCGGGCTATTTGTTGTGCTGTCTCTAAACCTGCAGTTTCCTTACTCGAAAAAACGTTTAAATTTGCGCCACCTTAGCCCAGGTGGTGAAATTGGTAGACACGCCAGCTTGAGGGGCTGGTGATCGCAAGATTGTGCTGGTTCGACTCCAGTCCTGGGCACTTAATAACTAAACGCATAATGGCAAGAAAATCGGCAAGCACTATTAGTATGAAAGTCCTTTTCATTCTGCTTGCCCTAGTCAGTCTTCAAGTTTCCGCTCAAAAAATTGAGTTTGGAGAGGATTTCAACAACGTTGGAGCTGTAAAGAAGCCCGGGACTGAATGGACCGCAACTGAATGGCCCAAAGTCCTGTCTATTATGTATAATAATGGTAGAACCACCATTAATGGTAATGCTATGAATATTCTGGTTACAGCTACCACAAACGGTAGGGAGAGAACGGATAGCGTGAAATTGGTTATTGGTCAGGCTAGAAACTGGGCTGGTTTGAGGTATGAATTCAAAGCTGAAAACACCTATAAAATTTCAGCTTATGATAGAGAATGGGTGTTTTTAGCTGAAGGTGTAATTAAGGTAAATGGTCCTAAAAAGCCCGAGCCTAAAAAAGCAGAACCTAAACCAATAGCAGTAAAGATCGAGCCTAAACCAGTTAAGATTGAGAAGCCAGTTGAAAAGGTGGTAATTAAGAAGGCTGATTTAACGAAAGAGAAGTTAGTTGAAAATGCTCCTGAACCGATTTTTGTGGAGTCGATAGTGAAAGAAGAATTGACGGAGGAGGAGAAGGAAACCTTGGTGTTTGAGAGTTTCTATATTGCTTTTGGTCGCGCTGTCAAAAGCGGCATGCTTACGGGACAGAACGAAAAATTTAAAGGAGTCCCCGGAGGGGTTAATTTAATGGCTCTTTTCTCAAATAACGAAGGTTTTGGAACTGGTAGTATTGCGGTTGATATTTGGTTTAAGTCATCAGAGAGTAAAGAATACAATGAGCATTTCAAGGAAATGACTGTTCCGATTGGCAAGGGTGTTACCCAAGCCGATTTTCCATTAAATCTTAGAGAGCGCGGCAGTTACAAGGTCTCTCTCTATACTGGAGACGAGGATGCTGTTTGGATTGGGTCAGGTTACCTGAGTATATACTAGGCGTAGTTCTCGTTAGTTTTTAAGAACGCAAATTACGTTCGTAGTGTCCCGGTAATAGATACAGTTGGCTCCAGTACCAATTTCTGCAGCACCATTGTCCCAATCATTCTCCAAGCTATCGGTAAAAGCTCTATCGCCACAGTGAATTCCTGAATTGGCGGTGCCAATACCTGTTTGAACGGAGCATTCGATGCAGTTGTAGTCTGCACGCAAACGCTCTTCTTCTTCCTCAACTTTTTTGTCATTTCCGCAGAATTCATCAATAAAACCAATCACATCTTGGGATTGCTTTAACCGAATTTCACATTCAACGCATTTTTTGCACCCTGCAAATATCAACGGAACAAAAAGGAAGAGAAGTAGCTTTTTCATCAATTCATACTTACCATCCAGCCAAACGTGTCCTCCACCTCGCCATAGCGAATTGCTGTAAGTTGCTTGGCTATGAGGTTAGACATGTTTCTTTCTTCTACTGGAGGTAAAACTAAATCCCTACCGTTGTAACCAATAAGCTCAATTTGAGCAATGGTTGCAGCTGTGCCAATTCCAAACGCATCTAGGAGCAAGTCGTTATCGTATGCTTCAACAATTTCATTGATACTGATTCTGCGTTCATCCACATTGATTCCTAACGAAGAAGCCAATTTAAGTACGCTGTCTCGTGTAATTCCTTCTAGAATTGTGTCTCCAATTGGTGGCGTAACCAGTTTGTCTCCAATTTGAAACATCACGTTCATAGTGCCGCTTTCCTCAATATATTTATGCTCGGCCGCATCGGTCCAAAGAAGTTGGTGGTAGCCTTTCTCCTGAGCTAATTTGGCAGGATACATTGCGCCTCCATAATTCCCACCGCTCTTGGCAAATCCGGTTCCGCCTTTAGGTGCTCTCGTGTAATGAGACTCTACCATCACTTTAAGAGGAGTAGAATAATAGGGGCCAACAGGACAGGTGAACATCATACACCGATATGTTTCGGATGGTTTTACTCCGATAAACTCATCGGTAGCAAACATGAATGGCCGGATGTAAAGTGAAGAATCTTTACGTTTTGGTACCCAATCTTTATCAATTTTGAGCAACTCCTGCAAGGCATCCATCATCAACGATTGAGGAATGGTTGGCATGCACATTCGTTTTGCGGACTTGTTAAGTCTAGCAAAATTGTCCATTGGACGGAACATCATCACTTTACCGTCATCGTTTCGGTAAGCTTTCATTCCTTCGAAGATGGTTTGTCCATAATGTAACGCAAGCATTGCTGGCGAAAACGTCATTTCTCCATAAGGTTGAATACGAAAATCGGTCCATTCACCATTTATGTAATCGGCAATAAAACAATGGTCCGCGAACTCCCTTCCAAAAGCAATATTGTCGAAATCAACTTCGTGAATTCGTGACTGACTCTTTTTGTCGATTCTAATTTGCATAATATCACTCTCCATTTCCATTCTTGTTTATAATTGACCGATGTTTCTTAAAATACGAAAACCACCGAATAGGCAAACGCGAAAGTCGGTATTCAACGATGAATTAACAATCGCTCAGCTTTCCGATGGCCATTAATTAGTATCTCACATAAATAAACACCAGGGACTTTCGGTGTTGAAATTACGTTCAGGCCTTGGGTCAGCTCTTGACTATTGCCAACTGCCTTTCCACTTAAATCGTATAGCTGAACAGAACCATTTTTTACAAGCGTTCCAACTAAGATGTTGACGGTTTCTATTGCAGGGTTCGGGAATAAGGAAATGGAAATATCGTTGGTATTGCTACTAATACCTGTCGAATGAGCTATTCGGAAATTATCCAATCCACCTTCGACTAAATGACCAGGATCATTGTCCGCCACCTCTATAATCAAATGCATCGTAGAAGTAATTGCCACTTGACCGGTAAGTGGGGCTGAAAATGCAACCCATTGGCTATTTGAAAGCACTAATGTGCCAAGTGTTATAGTATCTGAACCATTGTCAACTTTCGCTACAAAACTGTCATTTGGAGTGTTATTTCCCCCATCATTAAAAAACCAGTAATCGAACTGGATGGTTGGATTAACATAGGTGGTCAAATCCATTATTGGAGATACGAGAGCGGTTACGCCATCATCCACGTCATCACTTCCTGCGTTTCCTCCACCGTTACCTGTAACATAGGCTCGTTCTCCACAATTTGATCCAGCGTCTGAACCTGGGTTGGAAAATTGGCCATCGAAAGTAGTGCCCACAGGAATGCCTCTTTCCCAAGTACCAGCACCTGCGTTCCCATTGACTGTCCAGCCTAAGTCAAGAACGAAATTATCTTCATATCCGACTTCTAATTCAAAATTTGGTGGTGTTGCGCTTGCGGATGCTGAAACAGTTGAACATTGACCAACGTAACCCCAAGCATCAATGGTTACATCATAATTTCCTTCAAAAAAGTTGTTGTCGGTATAGATTCCATCCGAATTGGTAGTGAATTGCTTTGTGAAAAATTCGTTCTCAAAAACTAATGTAGCACCTTCAATTGGTGTTCCAGTACCCAACTCTGTAACCGTACCTGAAAGTATAAATGATGCCTGCGGCTTCAGTTCCACATCCAAAATTTCAGTTTGACCATTTGTTAGAACAACCCCAGTAATGGTCTGAGAAATATACCCGCCCTTCTGAAACGTAACATCATAGGTGGCTGCTGTGGCGGTTCCTGTTGCGTAGTCTCCAAAAAGATTAGTCAACTCATTTAAACCTGAACCAACCACTTCTATCTGCACACCATTCAGCAGATTACCCGAACCAAATTCTGTGACTGTTCCTTCTAGTTTTGCAGCCCTTACGTAATCAACACCTAGAATAAAAAGTCCCTCTTCAATATCGGAAACAAGAATATTTCCTGATGGTAGATATGGCCAGGCACCCCAGGCACCATTGAAACCATTTCCACTTGCAGGACTTGAATCAAAATATCCTGTAAGGACAATATTTGACGGGTCAGATGCATCATGCACGGTTAGCCCATCACGATAGTGAGATGTTACTATGTAATCGTTGAACAAATGTGCGTTATGAGGGGCTGCCCCGTCAGAAAGAGGATGTCTAGCCTTATCGGTTTCAACTACATTCTGAAGATTGCTCATGTCGTAAGCCGCCACAAACCCGCTTGTGACTTCATCGGTCGTATAGCAGTAAGCGTTATCGTCAGATGGCCAAACGTTGTGGGCAAATTCACTCGGAGTATCCCAATTGGCAAGAGTAATTGGGTTACTCGGATTTGAAATGTCTACTACAAAAACACCCTCCTCCAAACATGCGGCCCACATCGTATCTCCACGGATAAAGCCATCATGTATATAGAAGTCGTTCCAAACGCCCAATTCAACTGGGCTCATTGGGTTCGATATATCAAGAATAATAGCACCGTCAATATTATCCGTTCCAAAAATGTATGCCTTATCGTTATCAGTATCGATAAACATGTTGTGCGCAGACTCAAATTCGAAAGTGCTGCCCGTGTAAAGCGTTGTTGGCAATGGAGCTGTTGTAGGCAACGGGCTCATATCTACGATTAGCATACCTCCACCACCTTCGGTTACGCAATAAGCATGACCATTATGGAAAAATGGGTCGCGCCAAGTTGAACTGGGGCCAGGTCCAAAGAAAACCTCTGTTGGGGCAGTTGGGTCGGTAACGTCAACGATGGAAAGACCATCTCGCACTCCAACCAAAGCATATTCTCTTCCGTTGTATGCTGCTCCTCGAACATCATTTAAACTCTTCGTGTATGAAAGATGACCTAGTTGTGTTGTATTTAGCGTTGACTGGGAAAACCCTGTTTGAAAAAACAGGAGGAGTAATATGACAAGGCTGAAATCAATTTTCATAGTTGGGTTTATTTTAAACATTTGCAAAAGAACGCTTTTGCGAACGGTAAGTTGTCGCAAACATGACTCTGATGAATGGAAAAATGTCTCGTATTATTACAGTTCAAAATAATTACATGAAGAAAGTACTTGCGTTTTCTGGCAGTTTTAGTTCAGATTCCATAAATCATCGGCTAGTTGTTTACGCAAGCGAATTAGCAAAGAATACCGAAATGACAATTATCAGGTTGGCGGATTTTGAAGCACCGATTTACAGAAAGGAGTTGGAGGTTGAATCTGGAATCCCTACCAAGATTCAAAAGCTACGACAGCTTTTTGATGAGGCCGATGCTTTTATTATCTCAACTCCTGAATACAATGGTAGCATTCCAGCGGGACTAAAGAACACGGTCGATTGGCTTTCTCGAACAGAAGGGAAAGTCTTTCAAGACAAGCCGGTATTACTCATGGCCACTTCGCCTGGCGGTCGGGGTGGTCAGACCGTTCTCGGTCACCTTTCAACAGTTATGCCTCATTGGGGTGCAAGACTGGTTGGTACGTTCAGTTTACCGACATTTCATAAGAATTTCGTGGACGGAAATATGGACGATGAATATGAAATTGAACTGCTTGCTGCGATTCAAAACGTTGAAGCAGAACTAACTGAAGAATAGTGAACTCCATCAAACTTTACTCGATATGGCAACCTTAATTACACTCAACGAGCAATTTTCGGTCTCTGCAACCAAGTTGTATAACGCTTGGTTAAATAGCGAAGAGCATGCTAAAATGACTGGAGGAGAAGCGGAATGTAGCGATGTAGTAGGCGGGTTATTCTCTGTGTGGGATGGCTACATCACGGGAAAGAACCTGTCGTTAGTTGTTGATTCAGAAATCGTGCAAACTTGGCGTTCTACAGAATTCAAAGATTCCGATGCAGATTCTAAATTGACCGTAAGGTTTAAGAATAATCAAGAAGGTTGCGAATTAACCCTCATTCACCAAAACATTCCTGATGACCAACCAGACTATGAGAAAGGTTGGGAGGACCATTATTTCGTTCCCATGAGAGAATACTTCAGGGACTCTTAAAACAAACCTAACTGTCCTTCACCATCATCTGCTGGCGGTGGGGTTTTAGGCTCTTCCTTCTTAGGTTCAGGTTTCTCCTCTTTTGGTTCTTCGGCATTTGAAGTGTCTTCCACTTCTAATTCTACCGTTGTTGTTTCTTCAGAGTCAGCGGCCTCTTCAGCTTCCTTTGGCGCATCGCCATCATCACCGTCATCACTTGGCGGTTCTTGAACTTCAGGCGTTGGTGGCTCATACGGAATAGGATCCATCGGGTCAATCGTATTCACTGTTTCCCTTGTAAGGGTATTGCCTTTGGCTTTTAGTCCTTTTACGGCAATGAATTCCTCCACATTCACTTCCTCCGTAGTAGCTTCTTCCTCTCCTGGTCGTTTTCTGAAATTAATCTGAATACGTGGTTTCCAATCCGCAGAAACGAGTTCCAACTGATTTTCTTCTCCTTCAGGAATGAACTCAACGGCCTTGGAAGATTTCTCTACCAAGAAGCGTTTAATCATGTAAACCTTCTTCTCAGAATCAAAATACACGACAGAAAGCGGTTTGTCTGGATTCCATTTTTCAATGAGAATCATGTCGTCCTCAAACTGCGTACTGATATCGAAACCAAGTAAGTGGTATTCCCCTTTTTGTTGAACAGTTAGAATCTTATCCTGTGGCCCAAACTCGCCCAAAAGTTCCCCTCTACCATCAGCGTTCAACCGCTGGACGGTATCGTCAAACCAAATCTTTCTCGCTCCAAGAGTTGAAAGTCCTTTTTCTTTAAACTCAATCTTACGAAGTGGATTTTTTGAGAAGGTATTTCCTTTAGCTCCTCGACCTTTAATAGCCAATTCCGAGAAATCAAAATCAAACTTCAACTTCTTCAATTTTGGCTTGGGACGGACGTGAATCAACACAACCTCAGCCTCACCATTGGCATTAGCGGTAAACCATTCAACTGTACTGTTTTCAGTTCCAGCGGTCAGGTCGTAATCTTTATCGCGTGTAACCGAAGTAACTGGGAAACGCTTGACCATGTAGTTGCCGCGAGCCCCATCACGATAGATCATATTATATATGGTACGCTTGTCGTTCTTACGAAAAACGGCCGCATGGAGAATATCCTTTCCAACAAAAACCTTGTTATCCACTCTCACCACCTTCATGTTACCATCTGCTGTAAACACAATGATATCATCAATGTCAGAGCAATCAGCTATGAACTCATCTTTTCTTAAAGACGTTCCTATAAAACCTTCTTCGCGATTGATGTAAAGTTTCTCGTTTGCAACCGCAACGCGTGCAGCATTGATATTCTCAAACTGACGAATTTCTGTCTTACGCTCACGTCCCTTTCCGTACTTAATTTTTAGGTTCTTGTAATAGGCTACCGCAAAGTCGATTAAGTGGTCTAAGTCATGTTTTACAGCAGCAATCTTGTCTTCCAAGGCAGCAATAGTGTCATCAGCCTTGTTGGCATCGAACTTAGAAATACGCTTGATTCGAATCTCCGTTAATCGAACAATATCCTCTTCCGTTACTTCACGGATAAGGTGCTTAGTATATGGCTTTAATCCTTTATCAATGGCACTAATTACACCTGCCCAAGTTTCTTCTTCTTCTATATCCCGGTAGATGCGATTCTCGATGAAAATCTTCTCCAACGAAGCAAAATGCCATTGCTCTTGCAGTTCACTAAGCTTGATTTCCAGCTCTCTTTTAAGAAGGTCAAGTGTTTGCTGCGTACAGATTTTTAAAATCTGAGAAACAGATGTGAAAACTGGTTTCTCACCCACAATTACACAGGCATTTGGCGAAATACTTACTTCGCAATCTGTGAAACTGTAAAGCGCATCAATCATTTTGTCTGGCGAGATACCAGCGGCAAGATGAATGAGAATCTCCACATCCTGCGCGGTATTATCCTCAACCTTCTTTACCTTGATTTTGCCCTTCTCGTTGGCTTTCAGAATACTGTCAATTAGCCCTGTAGTGTTTGTGCCAAAAGGAATCTCGGTAATAACCAATGTCTTGGTATCCAACTTCCCTATTCGAGCACGAACTCGAACTTTCCCACCTCGCTGACCGTCATTGTAATTGCTGAAATCAGCCATTCCGCCAGTTGCGAAATCAGGATTGATATTGGCACTTTTTCCTTTCAGAAGTTGAATGGATGCGTCTATCAACTCATTGAAATTGTGCGGCATAATCTTGGTTGATAAGCCAACCGCAATACCTTCAACTCCTTGCGCCAACAACAGTGGGAACTTTACTGGAAGCGTAACGGGCTCCCTGTTTCTACCATCGTAACTGGTTTTCCAATTGGTGGTTTTTGGGTTAAAAACCACCTCTAGCGCAAACTTGGAAAGTCTAGCCTCAATATACCTGCCTGCGGCTGCGCGATCTCCTGTTAGCGTGTTTCCCCAGTTTCCCTGTGTATCAATAAGTAACTCTTTTTGGCCGAGTGCCACAATAGCTTCACCAATTGCCATATCACCATGTGGGTGATACTTCATACAATGTCCGGTGATGTTCGCTACCTTATTGTAGCGGCCATCTTCCAACTCAAACATGGAGTGCATGATGCGGGTCTGAACGGGCTTCAAGCCATCCTCAATAGTCGGAACAGCGCGTTCAAGAATAACGTAACTGGCGTAATCCAAGAACCAATCTTGGTACATTCCACTTACGGCAATCGCGCTCTCAACCGCTCCGTCTTCTTTTTCCTCGTTTTCGTTCGAGCCGTTCTCCTCGCTCATTTACTTCTTTCGTGCTTCAATTAATTACGGTTCAACGGTTTCTTCTTCCTCAGCTAAATCTACCTCAGCTAAATCTTTCTCAACTCTGAGATTATCAATAATAAACCCTTGCCTGTCAGGCGTATTCTTACCCATGTAGAAAGACAACATCTGGCTCAAATGATCTTCTTTTCTAATCTCTACGGGGTCTAACCGTATGTCTTCTCCAATGAAGTTTTTAAACTCATCTGGCGATATTTCTCCTAAACCTTTGAATCGCGTAATCTCTGGGTTTTTCCCAAGCTTAGCCATTGCGTCTCTTCGTTCATCCTCCGTGTAGCAATACCGTGTTTCCTTTTTGTTTCGCACACGGAAAAGTGGTGTTTGCAAAATGTAAACATGGCCGTTTTTTATTAAGTCAGGAAAGAATTGCAAAAGGAATGTGAGCAACAACAGTCTGATGTGCATTCCATCCACATCCGCATCCGTAGCAATTACAATCTTATTGTAACGCAAGCCTTCTAAACCATCTTCAATATTTAATGCCGCTTGGAGCAGATTGAACTCCTCGTTCTCATAAACCACTTTTCTAGAAAGTCCGTAACTGTTCAACGGCTTACCTCGCAAACTAAAAACTGCTTGCGTATTCGGGTCGCGGCTTTTGGTGATAGAACCAGAAGCTGAATCTCCCTCCGTAATGAAGACTGTCGTCTCTTCGGAACGGGGTTTATTCGTATCGAAGTGTACACGGCAATCGCGCAATTTCTTGTTATGAAGGCTGGCTTTCTTAGCTCTGTCTCGAGCCAGTTTTTTAATACCCGAAAGCTCCTTTCTCTCTCTTTCTGCCTGCTGAATTCGCTTCAGTAAGATTTCAGCTATAGCTGGATTCTTATGTAAGAAGTTGTCAAGTTCTGTTTTAAGAAAATCACCGACAAACGCCTTCATCGAAGGGCCATCTGGACCAACATTATGGGAACCAAGCTTCGTCTTTGTCTGACTTTCAAAAATAGGCTCCATCACCTTTACAGAGATGGCTGAAATGATTCCACTTCTTACATCTCCCGCGTCTAAGTTTTTTCCAAAGTGAGTACGAATTGTAGTAACAATTGCTTCGCGAAAAGCACCTTGATGCGTTCCGCCCATTGTTGTGTGCTGACCGTTTACAAAAGAGTAATATTCCTCTCGCGAAGAATTTCCGTGTGTAATCGCAACCTCAATATCATCTCCCTTGAGGTGAATAATTGGATAGCGGATATCGTCATCAATTTTTGCTTCCAGAAGATCCTTAAGACCATTCTCAGAATGCATCTTCTCACCGTTGTAAACAATCGTCAACCCCGGATTGAGGTAGCAATAGTTCCACAACATCTTCTTCACATGCTCATCACGGAATTTGAATCCTTTGAAAAGCGTTTCGTCTGGCTCGAAATAAGTAAGCGTTCCCTTTCGAGAAGTGCTCGCCTCAATCGGAGGGTCATTTGTAATAATTCCTTGCTGGAACTCGGCCAACTTCGTCTGCTCATCGCGGTAGCACTGAATACTGAACATTGAAGACATGGCATTTACCGCCTTCGTACCAACTCCGTTTAATCCAACAGATTTCTTAAAAGCGACTGAATCATACTTAGCGCCCGTGTTAATCTTGCTTACACAATCCACAACCTTGGTCAACGGAATTCCACGTCCGTAATCACGAATACGCACCGAACGCTCCTTCACCGTCACCTCAATCGTGCGGCCATTTCCCATCACAAACTCGTCAATAGAGTTGTCGATTACCTCTTTAATCAGAATGTAAACACCGTCATCGCTTTGCGTTCCATCGCCCAACTTACCGATGTACATACCAGGACGAAGCCGAATGTGCTCATGCCATTCTAGCGATCGTATCTGCTCTGCTCCGTACTGTGATTCCTCCGCCATTTTCTATTTTCTCGCCTATTTTTCTTGAGAAGCCTAAATATAGTATTACAGCGAGGTGAACTTGAACTTATTGTAACTCTGTTTTCAACAGGGATTTGAACACCTCAAAA
The DNA here is from genome assembly GCA_047636795.1 of Bacteroidia bacterium. Lineage (GTDB taxonomy): Bacteria > Bacteroidota > Bacteroidia > UBA10329 > UBA10329 > UBA10329. The sequence goes on from JBLIGB010000002.1 coordinate 33,281, forward strand.
CCAGAAATATCTGAACGTTAAAAGCACAGAATCTCGTGCTTTTATAATTTGGGCGCGTCCCAGCATTCAAGTTTGGTTGAGTGCAGCTGAAACCGGTTGTATGCTGGGTCGGGTCGTCCGCTATATCTTTTTCTTGCCTCATTTCGACTGCGCTCAATGAAGACAAAAAAAAGGATGCCGCTGCCACCCCTCGCGCACGTTACCAACAAGCGTTATCACTTCAGCATAAACCCGTTTCTTTGCGAAAGCTTAAAAACCAAAACTCCAAAAAATGCCAATCATTGCGCCATCCCTTTTAGCCGCAGACTTTACCAAACTTGGTGAAGCAATGGAAATGATAAATAGGAGTGAGGCCGATTGGCTACATATAGACGTGATGGATGGTGTTTTTGTACCAAACATCTCTTTTGGCGAACCAGTGATGAAGCCATTGAAGAAGATTTGCACTAAGCCATTTGATGTGCATTTGATGATTGTTGATCCAGACCGTTACCTGCAATATTTCAAAGACCTTGGTGCCGATGTACTAACGGTTCATTACGAAGCATGCACACATCTTCATAGAACGATTGGAGCCATTAAGGAGCTAGGGATGAAAGCGGCTGTTTCGCTTAACCCTGGAACTCCTGTTTCATTTTTGGAAGATGTACTTCCTGAATTAGATATGGTGTTGATTATGTCTGTGAACCCCGGTTTTGGCGGACAGAAGTTTATTGATAACACTTACGCCAAAGTGGCAAAGTTGAGAGCAATGGCGGATAAAGTAAACCCAGACCTAATTATTGAAATTGATGGTGGCGTGAACTTGGAGAACGCTCCAAAACTTGCTGCCGCTGGAGCTACAGCACTCGTTGCAGGAAGTTCAGTCTTCAAAGCTGAAAACCCAGAAGCTGTTATTTCTGCTTTGAAGAAAGCTTAACCCGGAACCGCGTTATTTCGACCGTAGTGAGAGATTTGTTTGTTTGAAGAAATAGATTCCTCGGCTCGTTCCTCACTTGGAATGATAGACTCTCATTTCCCGTCCACGTAATCCTGCAAGTAGCTGAAGTATTTAGTCAATTTGCCGTCTTGAGCAATAGTAGCGCGTTCCAAAATCTTCTCTGAGTCTTCGCCTAAGAACAACGGAATGATTTTATCAATCAGGTCTTGTCCGAATCCTTCAGAAGCATCTTTGGGAATCTCACAAGGCAGATTGTCAACGGCCATAATGGTGATGCTGTTGTCAGCATAAGCATCGGCTTCTTCTCCAGTAATTCTGTCGTAGCCATAAATTGGGTCAGCAATAGTTGATGGACGAAGCGTAGTAGGAACGGAACCTTTAATGTCGCAGGTAATATCAGCTATTACTTTTACTTTGAAGTTATCAGATTTCACATCTTCTTCTGTGAAGAAATGAGCTGATTTGTTATCCCAAAAGTGCGCTGAAATAAAGATGTCGGCCACTTTAGTGAACTTTGTAAATGTGTTCTCCCAAACGGTGCTGTCTTTTACAAATTCGCCAAAACTAGCTGGGGCTTTCCCATCCTTTTCGTGGTAATCGAGAATATCTGCATTGCAGTAAACCGGCTCGTCAAAAGTCTCATTCAAAAACTCTAGAATTGAAACTTCACGTATGCCAGCGGCATTCAATGTTTCCTTTGATCCCTTTGCAACTTTACCGCCTCCGGAAATGATGATTTTTGCATTTCCAAGTTCAATCATTTTCATTTCGCGGCCCATTTCTTTCATGTCTTCACACTGAAAAGCTGGCTTTAACTCGAAAGAGTTGTTTCGTTTTCCGTGAGCGATAAGCGCATTATATGCACCTACAATTCCGGCATAGCGGCCAAAACCGAGAATACGGAACCCGTTAGAGTAGGTGAGGGTTTCGTAATCGACAAGACGAATGTTCTTCTTCAATACCTCAAGTAGAAGGTCTCTGTTGTATGGTTGCTTCTTAAGCGTATGGGAGAAGAAAAGCATGGTTTTCCCTTGGGCAAGCATCTCGAACTTTACTTCTTTTACTCCGAAAATGATGTCGCAATCGTTGACGTTGTCAACTAGTTCAATTCCAGCATTTGCGTAATCCTCATCCTTGAAACAACGAATAGGACTGCGCTGAACTTTGATTTTAAAGTCTGGCGTATCGCGATACGCCCCTACAAGATGAACGCAATGCGCTGGAGTTAAACCAACTCTTTTGTCTGGTGGCGTTTTGCCTTCTTTGATAATGCCAATTTTCATGGTGCGAAATTATGATTTACTGTGCGCAATGAGGTTTGCAGATGTCGTGTTTTAGGAATTGTAGCGGTTACCCCGCATCCACCTCAGGCGGAGTGGAGTAGGAGGGGAAAGCCCGCTCACTTTGCATAGCATTGCAGGAACGCCCTGAAAACCTGAGTTCAAAACGTCTTTGTTTAGTGGTTCTGAATTACTACTTTTGTTTTCCGCTTTTTTAGCGGGTAATTAAACACAAACAAATAATTATTTTATGAACCAGTACGAAGCCGTTTTCATTTTAACTCCCGTTTTGTCTGAAGCTCAGATGAAGGAAGCGGTAAAGGATTACGAAAAGTTCATAAAAGCTGATGGAGGCAAAGTTGTCTCTAAGGAAGATTGGGGGCTACGCAAATTGGCGTATCCAATCCAAAAGAAATCCAACGGCTTTTACAATCTTTTCGAGTTCCAAGCCAACCCTTCGCTGATTGCTGAACTTGAACTTAAATTCAAGCGTGACGAACGTGTTATCAGATTTCTAACCGTAAAAATGGACAAGTTCCATGTTACTTACGCGGAAAGTAGAAGAACCAGATTAAAGAACCCAAAACCAGCAAAAGCTTAAGGTCATGGCAGGAAAGAAAGAAGGTGAAATCAGATATCTGAACCCACCAACAGTAGAAGTACAAAGAGAAAAGTATTGCCGTTTCTTGAAATACGGAATCAAGTTTATTGATTATAAAGATCCAGATTACCTTTTGGCCTTTATCAATGAGCAAGGGAAGCTTCTTCCAAGAAGACTTACCGGAACATCTTTGAAGTATCAGCGCAAGGTTGCACAAGCTGTAAAGCGTGCACGTCACATTGCTTTGATGCCTTACGTTGCTGACCAAATGAAGTAAGACAGTCATGGAAATTATACTTAAGAAAGACGTAGAATTCGTAGGATACAAGAATGATCTTGTGACTGTGAAAAATGGATACGGAAGAAATTACCTTATTCCGAACGGATTTGCTGCTTTGGCAACTGATAGTGCCAAAAAAG
>JBLIGB010000003.1:0-30938 GCA_047636795.1 Bacteroidia bacterium
TCGTTCTTTTTATGATCAAATCGCATGAAGAACATACCGCTTAGTCCAAAATATTTCGGAATAATGTTGATGAGGCGAATCATGAACATCTCAGGCGAACTATTGTAAGTTTCCAAAATATTCAGCAACGCTCTATCATCCCATTTTGGCTGTACGAAAAACGCTTCCAACTGTTTTATAAGCCCTTGAGGCGAGATGAGTAAAGCTCCAGCAAAATAACTCGCTCGGCTATTATTCAAAACATGGTCGAAACTCGTTGCACGTGGCCAAGGAGTCATCACCGCGCGTTCACCACTCATCTCCAAAAACTGATAACCGATTTCCTTAGCATACAGGAATGCCTTCTGATTCTCGGCCATTTTGGCGTTAATCAAAATCTTATTCGCCTCCTCAATAAATACGGAACGAATATGCGTTAACTCCGGATATTCCTTCAGGTCGTTCTCTTCAACAGTATATCCAAACTTCTCTTTTAGAATTCCTTTTAAAACATCGGAAGAAATAATATCATCAGCAAGAAAAGCATACTCCTTTCTAAACCGATCAGCTTCTTTTTCAATGTCTTCAAAGTAATTATCATGCATCTCCTGATAAGACCGAAGCATGGCGAAATACATATTTTCCTGCGTCAGGTTGTAGGTGTTCGCAATCTGCGCAATCGTACTTATAAATGCCGAAACTTTAAGCGGAGCGCTAGAAATAATCTCAATTAACTTTCCCTTAGCTATACCGAAAAGTCCAAATGGTAGCTCTTCCAACAAGCGGGTATTCAAAATTTCCCCAACAGGTGCCAGTTGCTTATCCAACTTAATAGAAACCATGCGGTCATAAGGCACATCTAAGGCGGCAGCAAGCGTGGCAATTTTCTCCGTTTTCGGGTACTTTTTTCCCTTTTCGATTTCATTTAAGTAAGAAACCGACAACCCCGATTTTTCTGAAAGCTCAGATTGCGACAACTTCTTGGAAGTGCGCAATTGCCTGAGTTTCAGACCAAAAATGAGTTTGATATTTTCTTCTCCGAGTGCCATTATTGTCTTAGCAGACCGTGACAAATATACGCCTGATAATTAGCGGAAATTTAAATTCTAGCAAATTTCCGCTTTTAGCGAAAATTCGCTAGAAATGTCATTCCCATTATTATCTTTACAGGAAATTATAGACATGTCAGAATTTACTATTGCCATGGAAGGCGTTGAGATAAAAGGAGAGTTGAAAACTGGATATGAGGAAATCCTCACCCCAGAAGCAGTTGCATTTGTTGTGAAAATGCACAGAGCGTTCAATGGAAGAAGAAAGGTGCTTCTTGAAGCCCGTCAGGGAAGACAAGCTGAGATTGACAACGGAAAGTTTCCTGATTTTCTCCCAGAAACAGCTCACATCCGCGAAAGCGAATGGACAGTTGCTCCGCTTCCTGTAGATTTATTAGACAGAAGAGTTGAAATTACTGGTCCGGTTGACCGTAAGATGGTAATCAACGCTTTAAACTCAGGAGCCAAAATGTTTATGGCGGATTTTGAGGATAGTAACTGCCCTTCTTGGGAGAACAACCTTGGTGGACAGATTAACCTGCGTGATGCAAACAGAAGAACCATCACGTTTGAAAACCCTGCTAACGGAAAAAAATACGCTCTAAAGAATAAGGTAGCAACGCTACTTGTTCGTCCACGTGGATGGCATCTATTAGAAAAAGGGTTGATGATTGATGGCGAGCCGTGTTCAGGTGGCCTTTTCGATTTCGGTCTTTATTTCTTCCATAACGTTCATCAATTACTGGAAATTGGTAGTGGACCTTACTTCTACCTTCCAAAAATGGAAAGCCACTTAGAAGCACGTTTGTGGAACGATGCTTTTGTAATGGCGCAGAATGAATTGGGAATAGCTCAAGGGACAATCAAAGCAACTGTTCTTATCGAAACTATTCTTGCTTCTTTCGAGCTACACGAAATTCTTTGGGAGCTAAAAGACCACTCTGCAGGTTTGAACTGCGGGCGTTGGGATTACATCTTCTCATACATCAAACGTTTCCGTAACCACCCAGAGTTTGTGGTTCCAAATAGAGACCAGGTAACAATGGCATCTCCATTTATGGATGCTTACTCAAGATTGGTAATTCAGACTTGTCACAAGCGTGGAGTTCACGCCATGGGCGGAATGGCTGCTTTCATTCCTATTAAAGGTGATGAAGAAGCGAATGCCGCTGCTATTGCGAAAGTAAAAGCAGACAAAGTTCGTGAAGTAAACAACGGACATGATGGAACTTGGGTTGCTCATCCTGGTCTAGTCAAAGTGGCGATGGATGTTTTTGACGAATCCATGCCAGCACCCAACCAAATTGAGGTGAAACGCGAAGATGATGTAATCACAGCTGCTGATCTTATTGCTGTTCCAGAAGGAACCATCAGCGAAGCTGGAGTACGAAAGAACATCAACGTGGGTATTCTTTATATAGAAAGCTGGTTGCGCGGAAATGGAGCTGCTGCCATCTACAACCTGATGGAAGACGCTGCTACTGCAGAGATTTCAAGAACGCAGGTTTGGCAGTGGATTCAACGAGGTGCTGAAATGGAAGATGGCCGCAAGGTTTCTTACGAAATGGTAGAAGGTTTCATTCCTTCTGAGCTTGAGAAAATCGAAGCTTACGTTGGAAGTGACGCTTTCAAGAACGGGAAATTTGAATTGGCCACTGAGCTTTTCAAGAAGCTTATTGCAACAGAGGAATTCGAAGAATTCCTTACTCTAAATGCTTACAACTACATCTAAAACATAAAAAATGGAAAATTCGCAACCGAATTATGTTTCTGCACTAGAAACAGTTAAAAACTTGAAAGCAAAATATGGTAACGCTTGGGGAGAAATAAACCCTGAACACGCGGCACGTATGGCAGTTCAAAACCGTTTCAGAACAGGTCTTGATATTGCTAAATATACTGCGGCTATCATGCGTAAAGATATGGCTGAGTACGATGCTGATTCATCAAAATATACTCAATCATTAGGTGCTTGGCACGGGTTTGTAGCTCAACAAACCATGATTGCAGTAAAAAAACATCACAAAACAACTTCAAAAACTTACCTATACCTTTCAGGTTGGATGGTTGCAGCATTACGTTCTGAATTTGGACCATTGCCAGATCAGTCTATGCACGAAAAAACATCTGTGCCTAAGCTAATTGAAGAACTATATACATTCTTAAGACAAGCTGATGCTGTAGAATTAAACGATTTATTTAAACGTTTAGAATCAGGAGAAGATGTTCAATCTGAGATTGACAACTTCGAAACTCATGTTGTGCCGGTTATTGCTGATATCGATGCAGGTTTTGGTAACCCAGAAGCAACTTACTTATTAGGTAAGAAAATGATTGAAGCAGGTGCTTGTGCACTTCAAATTGAAAACCAAGTTTCAGATGTTAAACAATGTGGTCATCAAGATGGTAAAGTAACTGTACCTCACGCTGAATTCCACGCTAAAATCAATGCATTACGTTATGCATTCTTAGAGCTTGGTGTTGAAGAAGGTATTATCGTTGCACGTACGGATTCTGAAGGTGCTGGTTTAACACAAACTATTCCTGTATCTAATGAGCAAGGAGATTTAGCTTCTCAATACATCAGCTTCTTAAAAACAGAAGAAATCGACATCGCTGATGCTAAAGATGACGAAGTATTAATCAAGAAAGGTGGCAAATTACACCGTCCATCTCGGTTAGCTTCAGGTTTATTTGAGTTTGCTCAAGGAACCAACATTGACCGTGTTGTATTAGATTGCATTACTAGCTTACAAGCTGGAGCAGATTTATTATGGATTGAAACACCGACTCCTCACGTAGGTCAAATTGCAAACATGGTAAACCGTGTGAGAGAAGTTGTACCTAACGCAAAATTAGTTTACAACAACTCTCCATCATTTAACTGGACTATCAACTTCCGTCAGCAAGCGTTTGACGCAATGACTGAAGCTGGTGAAGATGTATCTGGATATGTTCGTGCAGACTTAATGGATGTTAAATATGACGGTACTGCATTATCAAATAAAGCAGATGAAATGATCAGAACTTTCCAATCTGATTCATCTCGTGAAGCAGGTATCTTCCATCACTTAATTACATTACCTACTTACCATACAACAGCATTACATATGAATGATCTTTCTGAAGGCTACTTTGGAGATCAAGGTATGTTAGCTTATGTTGGAGGTGTTCAACGTCAAGAGTTACGTAAGGGAGTTTCTTGTGTTAAACATCAACGTATGGCTGGTTCTGATTTAGGAGATGATCACAAAGAATTCTTTGCTGGTGATTTGGCACTTAAAGCTGGTGGTACTAAAAACACATCTGATCAGTTTGAAGTAGCTTAGTCTGAGCAGTTAAGTATCGTTTTTGGTTAATAGAAAGCCCCGATTTGCACCTGCAAGTAGGGGCTTTTTTATTGCCCTTGTTTCGCTCAGTACTCCCAAAGGTCAGCAAGGTATGTCTTCAACTACTGCGATGTCAGGAAATACTGAAACCGAGCAGTTCAGCTAGGAATACTATTTACCTCACACGAAGCCCCGTTCCGTATATGTATGTGGACGGGGCTTTTTATTTACTTTCATTCGCATGGAAAAGGCTGATTACAGACGCTTCGATTGAATAATGTAGATATAAAATACTACGCTCAAAAATTGTCACGATGTTCTCCGCAAGAAATTGAACATTTAAGAGACAGTCTATGCGGAATTGTTTATCAGTACAGCCCGCATACTTACAAACCTTTAGATGAATTCTTGAGCCGTAAGCTTCCTTTATTCGCCAATGAACGCCATCTGCTCAGCCATTTTTTGCCTCGGTCGAATTCCTTTGACAGCTTTGAACCAATTTTATTGGATTGTGTGAGAATTTTTTCTCGACTGCTGCCGCGAATTAAACGTTGGACACAAAAAAATAACGCATCGATTTACGAACAGATTCATCAAATTCACCACGTAAGAGCTCTAAAGGAATACAGATGGAAACAAGGTGGTAGAAACTACAACTACTTAGTTTCGAACAACGAACTTCTTTTGACGTTTTTATATGACAAGGCAAAAATACCCTTCGAAAAACATTCGGGTTCAACATTTACCCAGAAGAAATTTACTCAACCAACAAAGCAAATAACAACGAATTTGGGAAAGAATAGGTTTCGCTTATACCAAAGCTTTAGAAGAGTACGCATCTCAAATTTCGATTCCGTCCGAATCCCTTCTAATTGAACTTTATGCTCATTACTCTACATATTGGAATTATGTACTTAAGAAGTTGAGTAATCAATCAATCGATCCCGATTTTTATCTGGAAAAAGTTGTTGAATTCGCACGATTCAACGCTAAGAATCCAAACCTATCGTGTTTGTTTTTAGATGCACACAAAGAGATGGCTAAGATGAACCCATCAGTTTCTCTTTTGCTATTTGCGTATTACATGAAATTTGACATTTCATCGGAATCCCCTCTCAATAGAGAAATGCTTCAGAACTCGGAGAAGATTATATATCAGAGCCAAACAGATTATGAATCGTACGGAGCGATTTTCGCCCAGCTAAAAAGTGATGGGGATTTAAATTGGGCAATTGAGCAAATTATTGGCCTGAATTAATTCCTGTGAAAAAAGCTAACAACAGAATCATAAATGACTTTTCCATGGCGTTATGATTCGGTGATTAACCATTACAACGGGCAAACAACCAGCCATATATTGTTGACTTGATTACAAATTGGGCAATAAAAAACCCCGAATGACTACGTCATCCGGGGTTTTTTATTGCCTTAACTCTTAGTATTCCCAAAGATCGTGCTCAAGAATAAAGATATCCTCCTTAATCTTTTCTGCCTCTAGTAATTGATCAATACCATTTATCATATAGTCAGCAATCTGTCGATCGTACACATTCTTCTCCTTATAGATATACGAACCAAACATTCGCTTCCAGAAGATGTCTTCCATTGTCCTTCTTTCTGCATCATTCTGACGGTTAAACACCTCTGCACTGGCAAAGATATTTCTCGCTTCAGGAAAATACACCCAAAACATGGGGTCAGTTCCACGGACTTCACCAGTAGTTCGATCAACATTCTCTGTCACGGGTTGAATTCCGATGATTCTTACGTCAAGAATAGACTTCTGCCGGTCAAAAAACCAATCTTCCTTTAATCTAAACTCCTTCACACTAGAGGGTTGGAATGCCTCTTCGAAAACCGTCATTTGCAAATCGTAAGGCGGATCTGGACTTTCAATATATTGAGTATCGATAAAACTCAATTTCCGTTCAATCTCTGCTTTTGTGAGAGTCATCGTGAACTCATCATCCAATGGATCATAAGCCGTTAAACTCCCTTCACGTACTGCTTCGATTATTACCTGCGCAAGACTCCGTCTATTCTTAATCTCTTCTGTAGGGAAATATAGCGGATGATTGATTTTCTCGCGAAGATCCAGCTTACGCCATATTCGGGTAGCCCACATCACATCAGCTTCTCGCAAATGCGTATATGGGATAACTTTTCGGGTAGGGTAATGCTCTTTCACATATACCCCGTCCAATACATTCTGAGCAGCTGCTTCCTGTCCAACAAAGGCAGAAACGCCTAACATAATTATCAATATGGTTAATAGCTTTTTCATGATTGTTAAACGTTAGTTAAACACTCCCTCCCGATAGTACTTAGTTTATCTTCAAACTTAGAGTCGGCAGTGATACAGGAGGAACGCCAGCAGCTGGTCGTAAATTGTCATCCAGCATAACCGCTTTCGTATTTTCAATGTAGATTCTAGCGCCTCTTTTTAATCTTTTAATCTGGTTCAACGCATCTGGTGGAATACTCCTTCCGATTACTGGTGTTGTAATAAGGTCAGTTCCTACCTGATAAACAAGGTCGAACTTGGTCACCTGATAAAATAGTTCGAAATCGAAATCTTTCATTTTAGGAACTACCGTTGGGGCAGCAGCCAAACGACCAGCAGAAATTAGACCTCCCTCCTTTCCAGCTATTGTTGGTGTTGGAGCAGGAACACTTTTAACGCGAAACTCAAACTCACCCATTTTTCGTTGCTTCCCATCAACTTCAGCCGAAACAATAACCTTAGCTGTACTTCCGCCTTTGACCTCGGCAATATAATTCCCTTTTCCAGCCTTAGCATCTGGTCGCAGTGTTCCTCCTTGTAAGGATGGTTTTACTAATTCGGGAGCAATACCCGGAACCGATATAGAAATAGGATTCTTCACCCCTCTATATAGAACGTTCATTTTGGTAGGAGAAACTACCACTCCTGATTTCATCACCATATATTCTCCAGCAAATGGATACTTCAAGAACTGCCCTGAAGGTGCTTTTACTTTGATAATACCAGAATACTTTTGAAGTCCTTCACGCGATGCTTTAACCACATAATTACCAACACCGCGGTCAACCTTAACGGAAGAGGTGTCAATCGGTCCTACAATCTCATTTACTGTAGTATCAACCTTACCAATTTGAACCTGTGGGTTTTGTGTTGTACTGAAAGCAGCTACAAAAATCTCAGCTTTATACTCATCCCCATAAAACACAAGGTTTGGAGCAATAATTTTTGCTGCCAACGTATCAAACTTAAAATCACTTGCATCCACTTCACGGAACAAATACTTTACAACATCAGACTCTGCATTACGTACGTCCGTTTGAATTTTCGTTAAATTGGTTATAACAGCGGCAAGCGGGATGTGATAGAAGTTGGCAAGCGGCCATGCTTCAGACTCCGAATTACTGATTTTCAACTTAACCTCTGTATCGAAATTTGTGGTAAGAGCGTCAATAATACTTTGACCTTTTTTGGGGTCCACCTTGCTAATCAAATTATCTCGGAAAGCATTCATTTTTTGCACCAACTCACTCGCTGTGTGTGGCCCTTCTTTGAGTTTTCCTTCCTCACCCCCAATCATAATATTTGTTGGGGTATCGTAATTATCTTTTGATGATACATTACTCAAGGAAAAAACTGAGTCCACCACCTCTTGGGCAGCTGCCCTATCGATTTCGTTCGATGCACTCCTGACCTTTTCCAACAGCGCGTTAGTTTCGTTAGAATCCAACTTGTCCGTCCGCATAATGAGATATTGTTTAAGCTCTTCAATGTGGTCAACCACCCCTTCGGATGAATTCTGCACATCAATTGCCATATCGTACCACTTCTTAACCTTTTTCTGGTCGTTTAACAGTGCTGCTTTGAAAGCATCGTACTGTGATTCGTTCTTACTTTCAAAGTTCTTATTGGTAACAATCAGACTATCGTTTATCAGAATAAATGAGTTCAAGATTTCCTTAGATACATTCAACGCCAATAGAGCGGTGAGTACTAAGTACATCATGCCAATCATCTTCTGCCTTGGGGTTTCTTTTCCTCCTGACATTTTAAATCAATTCAGTTGTTAATGTAAGATTTAAAATTTCGAATTAACCCTGTGGTCGATTCATTGCGGACAACATATTGCCATATACAGTATTGAGAGAACTAATGTTCTGAGCGAGCAGAGAAACTTCTGCTTTGTACTTCTTGGCATCGTCAACCGAATCGTTCAAAGTGCTCATCAAATCATTCATACCACCATACAGGCTATCTGAGGATTCCAAGAATTGCTTAGTTCCAGATAGTTGAAGCGCATATTGCGAATTAAGCTGAGAAATATTCTCCCCCATTTTCTTCATTTCCGAACCAAAGTCCACGCCCTCATCATCCACTACCATTGCGCCTAAAGATGCTGACGCTTTTGTGTAAGCATCAGACAGACTTCCAACAGCGTCAGTTGCCTTTTTCATGTTACCGACATATTCTTCTGTGGCAACCGAAGCGTCTGTGATATCACTCATTTTAGATACGTTATCTCCAAGTGACCGTAAATTATTTCCTAGACTCTCTATAAGTTCCGGACCAATTTTGGCATCTTCTAATAAATGATCTAGTTCTTGCGATGCAGAAAGTCCATTTTGACCTTTCCCACTTTCACCTTCGCCAGGAATACCAGCTAATTCTGGATACACCAAACTCCAGTCTGGATCCTCATGCGGTTTTTCAAAAGCAGAGAAAAAGAAGATAACCGCCTCCGTGGAAAGTCCAACCACAAGCATTGGACCTGCCCCTGGCCAGTGCTGAATCTTAAACATTGCTCCAATAATTACTACTGCCGCTCCGAAGCCGTATAACTTCGCCATGAAACTTTTCCACTTTTTCCCCTGCATGACTCTTAAATGATTAGGTTAATATTTAATTACTGTTTGGTTTTATTTCTCTAGAAATCTGCTTTATCCCGCCCTAGGAATGTCATTACTGTTCTAAATCCAACATAGCACTTAGCCGTGTCTTGATATTCATAGGTACGTGTTCCTGTTTGGAGATAATAACCTATGTCTTTCCATGAACCACCACGAATAACTTTTCTTTTCAATGATGGAGGGTCTGAATCCTTTGCTTCGTAGAAATAGTCTGGATTAAGGTCATGTGTAAAACTGAATGCACTTTCATCATATGCGTTCTTTGTCCACTCTGCTACGTTACCAGCCATACAATACAATCCGTAATCGTTAGGTGCGTATCTGTAAACTTTCACAGAATGAAAACCACCATCCGCTACATAGTTACCCCTAAGCGGCTTGTAATTGGCTAAGAAGCAACCACGGCTGTTCCTTATATATGGACCTCCCCATGGATAAGGAGATAAATCCAAACCACCCCTTGAAGCATATTCCCACTCCGACTCGGACGGCAATCTAAAATCTTGAACAAAGGCCTCATCATTACTCGCCAACCAACTATTCAACAATTGCGTTCTCCAAATACAAAATGCTCTCGCTTGTTTCCAAGTAACGCCTACAACCGGATAATCATCGAAAGCCGGATGCCAGAAATACATATTAGTCATTGGCTCGTTAAATGCATACGTAAAATCATGAATCCAAGCCAATGTGTCTGGATACACGTTAATGATATCGCGCTTTATAAAGACAGAACGATCCTTCATTCCCTGTTCACGATTTTCCTTACGCGCAGCTTCTTTTAAATCAATCCAGAAATACTCAAAGTTTAATTTCCGAGTGTCTAACTCTCTTCTGCGATAGAAACGCTCATGCTCAGGGAGATACATTTCTTCCAAAATCTCCATGTATTCCTCATCGTCATACTCGATATACTCATCCCAATTGATACGTTCACCATACTCACCTTCCTCCAGAAGGTGATCCTCACCAATTAACAAGTGGGCAATGGAGTCACGAACCCAATGAACAAATTGTCTGTATTCATTATTGGTAATCTCTGTTTCGTCCATATAAAAAGCTTGGACTGAGACAGTTTTAGTCTTAGAGGTCATAGCATAAGGAACATCCTGATCACTAGGCCCCATATTATAGCTACCCATAGGAATGTAAAGCATACCATATGGATCTTCCATATACCACTCCTCTCGTCCTTGGACACCGGTTAACTGGCCTCTACCGTAATTACCACAACTAGTAAGGCTACTTAGAGCGGCCGCCAACACACTTAGAAAAAGCAGTTTTTTCATGGTACTTCTTTTTAACATAGCAAGCATAGGGATTTCGCTTACCATTATGGTTAACATCGTTTGAGTAAACTGTTTCTTAATTGACATCCCCCTAAACTTTTCCCTAACTAATACTTAGACTAGGCATCAGCCATGCTTGAACGAAACTTTTTTTCAAATGTTGCAAAAATGTTGCTGTTCTAAAGGAATCGAACGTTTCTGTAACGCTGATTTGAAATTGGAGACCGCAACTTATAGCAGTATCCTAACATAATTTCATGACTACCACTACTGTAGTTGTTTATCCCCGAAGTGGTTACATCGTATGAATATCCAACCCTAAAGCTTTTGATATTAACTCCTGCCATAACCCCTAAAGCATCATCAATTCGGTAGGACACGCCTGCCCAAACCATGTTTTTCCAAAGAGCACGAACATTAATATCGAACTGAGTTGAAGCAGCGTCAGTCTTTAAAAACACTGATGGATTCAACGACCATACTGGGTCAATATCCCAAGTATAACCAGCCATTGCGTAGTAATGACGAGCAATTGCAACTTCACTAACCGTACCCCCTTGCTCAAAATCCAAGGTTGGGGCGGTAAGGTGTTTTGCGGCAATACCTGCATAAAGTTTATCGGTGTGATAATACACTCCGAAACCAAGGTCTGGCGCCACACCATTAGATTGGCCCCCAACAATATTCGGGTCACTCTCGTCAATTGGATTCAATTTTGAACCATCAAGAGTATTAAAAAGAACACCTCCCTCAACACCAATACCTAAGGTACCAGGCCCGACAGCCAAACGAAATGCATAAGACAAGTTTACACCACCAGAATACTGAGCTCCAAGCTGGTCCGATAGTATAGATATACCAACACCACCATGTAACGCCTTGACTGTTGCATCAACATTGGCCATTGTTGTCACTGGACGACCTTCAAAACCAACCCATTGCTGACGATGCAAAACATTGGCGCAAATTCCATTATTACTACCAGCGTAGCCTGGGTTAGCATAAAGTCTGTTAAACATATTCATTGTGAATTGCGGGTCTTGCTGAGCGTGAACCGCTGTTCCCAAGAGTAAAAATGTTACACATGCAATTACAGTAAAAATCTTTTTCATATCTAATTGTTCGATTTCCTATTTCCGTTTTTCCCGATCGGACACATTCTTGTTTCAAGAAGCCGCTAAGTAAAGAAATATTTCCATCAACATCAAGTTGGTAAATCAATTTATCGACTAAAAACCACCTCAAATATCTATCCTTTAGCGATTCATCGTTAACCAAGTTTCTGAAAAGTTTGCCACCAACGATTCGGAATTTGGTCTTCACATGCTAGCTGATAGTCGACATAACTACACGGAACCATGAAGTGACGCTGGTACTTTTCGCCTCGTTTTGATGGATATGGCACTTCCATCCACCAACGATCACTTCGCTGACTTTTATAAAAGATGATGTCGTATTGTCCGTTCTCAATTGAAACCGTATACTTTAGATACTCATCCTTATCTGCAAACGGGTAATCTTGTTTTCTACTGCTTACGCCAGAAAGAAAATACCAAAGCATTTGTGCTACAAGTTTTACTGACTGCCCGGTGTCTGCTGAGGAAAGTGAATCATACAAACCGATTGATGATAGTTTATCGCTCAACCCAGCGTATCGTGTAATGGCACATGCTTGTTCCCCATATAATCCATTTGGTTCATCTCGATAATTAGCGGGGAAGTCTGATTTCCGTATACTACTCATGTCAATGGACACAGCATCGGCATTCCGAACAATAGGCTCTACATCTTCGATGTTACTCTGGACTTCTCCTAAGCGATAAACATCGAAATGCAGTTTTTTCATCAACTCTACTTCTTCTGGCACCACGTGATGTGTTTGGTAAGCCAAATTGCTGAAGTTGAACAACACATTAGGCTGATGAAGAATGATTTTCTGCAAATATCTATTAGCATTCAGCTTATCATTCACATCTCCAAGGTCAAATTTTGAATCAACACAGACAAGATTGACGACTTGCTCTAGTTTTTCGTAGGCTAGATAATTCGCATACGTTAAGTCTTGACCTCCACCAAGGATAACCGCAATTCCGCCTTGCTTAATTATAGCCGCTACAGAATTGGAAACAGCATAATACGTGTCTTCCACTGTTTCGCCTGGACTAATATTCCCCAAATCGAGAATTGGCAGCGCTCCAAAATGATCTTTAAGTTGATAAAGCTCCTGACGTATGGCCAACAGACTTTCAGAACTTCCTTTGCAATCGCTTCTTCTGTATTCCGAAACTCCAAACAATACAACCGACCCTTTTCCAACCTGAGGAAACCCAGCACCATCAGAGAATGTTTGGATACGACTCCCAAGTGTTCCTTCAGCATTCAGTTCCAGTAAATCTGAAGTAATCGGCTCGAAGAATAGGGCGATATCAGAGACCATTATTTTTTCTTTCGGACAGCGCCTCGCTTAGGTTTAGCGGGTGCTTTCGCAATAAGTTCTTTACAGTCTGCTAAGGTTAGCGATTCCGGTTCTGTTCCTTTCGGGATGCGGTAATTTTTTTTACCCACAGCTATGTAAGGACCATATCGGCCGTTTTTTACCTGAACAACATCTTCACCATCCTCAAACTCACTGATCATCATCTTTTTGAGCTCCTCTCTCTTGTCCTCAATAAGCGTTATTGATTCCTCTTTAGTAATGGTCATTGGGTCGAGTTCGCCAATAGAGACATACGACTTTCCATGACGTACATATGGACCGTATTTTCCAATACCGATGGTAAGTTTTTCACCTTCAAATTCTCCCACTTCACGTGGAAGCTTGAAAAGCTCCAATGCTTCCTCCAATATCACTTCTTCCATTCGTTTTCCAGCTGGAATACTGGCAAACTTCGGTTTTTCCTCGTTTTCAGCTTCTCCAATTTGAACCATTGGACCGAAACGACCTAGGCGTGAATAAACGTTTCTACCAGATTTAGGATCAACGCCAAGCAATCTTTCGCCTGTTGCCTTTTTGGCATTCTCCGCGGTATGAACCGTGGTTTTGTGAAACGGCTTATAGAAAGCATCAATCATGGAAGTCCACTCTTTCTGTCCATCCGCAATCTCATCAAACTCTTTTTCTACCTGAGCGGTGAAGTTGTAATCAAGAATTTCCGTAAAATTCTCGACAAGAAAATCAGTAACAACTTTACCAATATCAGTGGGGAATAACTTGACCTTTTCTGCTCCTGTAATCTCCGTTTTAACTTCTTCTTTTATTCCATTTGAGTCTAAAAGAATGTAGCCGTAGTCACGCTCAACACCTTCTTTTCCCTCCTTCACTACATAATTTCTATTGATAATGGTATTGATGGTTGGTGCGTAAGTTGATGGTCGGCCAATACCTAACTCCTCCAACTTCTTCACCAAACTTGCCTCGGTATAGCGGGCTGGAGGCAAGCTGAAACGCTCAATTCCTTCCACTTTTGCAGCATCCAAATCCTGACCAATAGTCATATTAGGAAGCATTCCTTTTGTGTCTTCCGTTTCGTCATCCGTTCCTTCGAGGTACGCCTTCAAAAAGCCTTCAAAAACGATGACTTCACCTTGAACAACAAATCCTATATCGGAACTGGATACACTAACATTTACGGTGGTTCGCTCCAATTTGGCATCTTCCATTTGCGAAGCAATGGTTCGTTTCCAAATCATATCGTAAAGACGCTGTTGCGCTGCATCGCCCTTTACCTCTTTCTTCTCCATGTACGTAGGGCGGATAGCTTCGTGAGCTTCTTGCGCACCCTTTGATTTTGAACTGTACTTCCGTGTTTTGGCGTATTCCGCGCCATAAAGTTTTACAATCTCATCCTTGGCAGCGTTTAGAGCAAGATCAGATAGATTTACGCTATCCGTTCTCATATAAGTAATGCTTCCCTGCTCATACAAATCCTGAGCTACGCGCATGGTTCTAGTAACACCGAAACCGAGTTTACGACTTGCTTCTTGCTGTAATGTTGAGGTTGTAAAAGGAGCGGCTGGAGTTCGTTTCGCTGGTTTTTTCTGAAGGTCTGCTACAGAAAATGAAGCATTTTCGCAGCCAGCTATAAACGCTCGCGTTTCTTCAATTGTATCGAAACGTTTACTGAGCTCAGCACGAACCTCCATTCCACCGACATTGAAATAGGCCAAAACTCTGAAAGCCGAATTTGGTTGAAAGCTCTCTATCTGGCGTTCGCGCTCTACAATTATCCGAACAGAAACTGACTGAACTCTTCCCGCTGAAAGATTTGGCTTCACCTTTTTCCAAAGCACAGGCGAAAGTTCATAACCTACCAAGCGGTCAAGAATTCTTCGCGCTTGCTGAGCATTTACCAAGTCAGTATTGATAGTACGCGGATTTTCTACCGCATTCAGAATAGCTGATTTAGTAATCTCATGAAAAACGATTCTTCTCGTTTTCTCCTCTTTCAAGCCTAGTGCTTCTTTCAAGTGCCAAGAAATGGCTTCTCCCTCGCGGTCCTCATCCGAAGCCAACCAAACCAAATCTGCTGATTTACTCAACTTAATTAACTCCTTCACGACACTTTCCTTGTCTTTCGGAATCACATAGTCCGGTGCATAATTGTTTTCAACGTCAACGGAAAGCTTCTTTGAAGGCAAATCGCGGATGTGTCCAAAACTGGATTTAACCGTGAAATCCTTCCCAAGAAAACCCTCTATGGTCTTTGCTTTAGCTGGTGACTCAACAATTACAAGGTGCTTCATATGGAATGTTTGGATTTGATTTTCAAGGGTGCAAAGGAAACCAAATATTGAAACGCTGAAAGTTTATGATTCAACTCTCGGTAGTTTAACAAGGAATTTTGCACCATTGGGCGTATTGTCAGAGGCCGAGATTGACCCGCCATGTCTTTCAACCAAAAGACTTACTAAATAGAGTCCGATGCCCGTTCCTTTAGTTTGACGAACATCCTCATTTCCTCTGCGATAAAAGCGCTCAAAAATTTTTTTCTTTTCGCTATTCGGGATTCCGTCTCCATTATCTGAAACAGAAAATTCGATTTCATCGCTCTCCACTAGAGTCAGTTTTACGGCAATGACTCCGCTTCCACCGTACTTCAGAGCATTGTCAACCAAGTTGATAACGATGCTATGAAAAGCCATTTTATCGATACTTGACTCAATATCGGAATCAACAATTAAACTCAATTTTTTTTCTTCCAATTGCTTGGAATAAGTTCCCTCAGCAAGCTCATGTAAGAATTTAGAAATATTCATTTTCTTCTTGTCTAAAGGAAGTCCTCCAGACTCCACTCTGTTAACGAGTAGCAGGTTTTCGACTAGACTTTCCAGCCTGTCAGTATCTCCAAGGGCCCTCACGTATAATTGTTTCTGCTTGTCCTCAGGAATATTTCTGGTGTGGAGTGTTTGCAGCTGAAGTTTAATGGCCGCAAGGGGAGATTTTAGCTCATGCGTAATAGAAAGAAGAAAGTTTTTCTGCTGTTCTGCTAGATCCAGTTCTTTAGCAACGCTTCTGCGGACCGCCCAAAAACCTAGGAGCAAAATAAAAACGAAAACTGCTCCTTCGCCCAATACCATCCAAATCCGTAAGGTCAATTTTTCATCAAGCCCTCCTTTTTGTATAAACTGTTCAGGGATTACCAATTCGGAGAGGTCTAGCATTTCACGCTTAAGCGTGTAAATCTCTGCATTGAGATTGACCAGCATAAATGCCCACCAAGCAAATTGCATGAGCACATAGAATCCCAGCAAATACATAAGCAACCCTTTGGGCGCTTCAAAAGATTGTTTTCCGAGAAGACCAGACATTACCGAATATCAAGCAATTGACCTTGCTCTAGCGCAAACCGAACCAGTCCGACCACATTCTTCACTCTCAATTTCTTAATGAGATTCCGCTTATGAGTTTCCACCGTTCTCAAACTGATATTAATCTTCTCTGAAATTTCTTGGTTCGTGAATTCCTTGGCTACAAAATGCAGTACTTCCTTCTCTCTATTGCTTAAAACCATCTCATGATCTGCTTCTCCATCTGAAGTAATAGAATGGGTCATGATATCTAACACCTCCTGTCCGTAATAGTTCCCTCCTTCCATAACTGTTTCAATGGCGCGCAAGACTTCTTGGTGAGCCGCGTTCTTAAGAATATATCCTGAAGCCCCTGCTTTTAACATACGTCTGATTACCTGCACTTCTTCATGCATCGAGAACGCCAGAACTTTTACCTCTGGCCACCTTTCTTTGATGATTTCCGTAGTTGTAACATCTAGTTTCCCATCCATATTGATGTCCATCAAGACAACATCTGGTCTTCCCTTTTCGATGCATGCAATGGCCTCTTTGCCATTAGCGGCTTCGCATGTTACCTCTATGTTTTCTGCTTTCTCAAGAAGAGAAACAACTCCTCCGCGTAGCATAGGGTGGTCATCGACAACTAGCAATTTAACTTTGTTCATTTGTGTCTCTTTGGTACATCAATATTAATAAGTGTGCCCGAATTTCCCGAACTCTCTATGTCTATTTGACCACTAATTGAATTGATTCTTGAAATGACGTTGCTTAAACCGATGCCGCTGGAAGATGCTTCAATGTCAAAGCCGACTCCATCATCTTCAACCGTAAGACTCACTGAATCGCCATGGTCCATTAGGCTTACAAACACCTTACTGCATGAAGCGTGTTTTAGTATATTGTTAAGCAACTCTTGTGTAACTCGATAAAGATTTACTTCAACTTGTTGGCTATACCTCTGGTCTAAGTCTACGTGATCAAACATCACGTTAATTCCAGACCTATCATGCAGGTTACTACATATTTGATTAACCGCCTCTTTTAACCCAAAGCTTTCCAATACCTCTGGCATAAGGTCGTGAGAAATATTTCTGACTTCCCTTATCGCCTCTTGAAGGTTGTCGTTTAAACTACTTAAATCAGAGGTAATACTTTCTACATCATCTTCTAGAACCTCTTCGCGGATTTGTGAAACTTGGAGTGCAATAGCAGAAAGCACTTGACCAATTCCGTCATGCAACTCGGCACCGAGACGTTTCCGTTCCTGTTCTTGGCCGCTTAGTACTGCATTCATCACTGATTGTTCTCTGTTCCTTTCTGAGGTTATATCTCTGACAATGACAATTGCTTTGAAAAACTTTTCATCATGAAATATGGCTAAGAACTTTGCCCAGTACAAAATTATACTTCCATCTGGTCCCGCATATGCTTGTTCCAGTATGAAAGACTCACCCGTTTTTTTAAGCTTTTCGTACTTAATGCGGACTTCTGCAGCTTTTTTTTCGTCATATATGTCAAACAAGGAAGTTCCAATCACATCCGCCTCTGTGTTGCCTTGCGATGTTTTATTAACGGATTCAAAAATGCCTTCTTCGTCATGTACGCTGATAATATCCTCCACATTCTCAAAAACAAGCCGCATCCTTTCCTCTGAATGTCTTAACTTATCTTCCTGATTTTTTTTCTCGGTTCTATCGCGCATCAGCGACTGAATGTAGGCTTGTCCACCTTCCACTCTTTTCACAAAACGAACCTCAACTGGTACTTCTGCGCCATCCTTTCTAATAACAGTGGTATCCAAGGTCTGAGGCGTATTGACATTTAGCGCTTTCAGGAATTTCTGATAAAGCTCACCTTTCCAAACTGGATCAATTTGATGAGCTTTCATTGTCAACAACTCATCACGCGAGTACCCAAGCATATCAGTAGCCACTTGATTCACGTCCAAAATGTTCTGTGCCACATCATGGAAGAAAAAGGCATCTCCCGAATTCAATGAAAGTGATTCGAACCGACCTTGAGTCAGTTTGGCTTCTCTTTCAGCTAAAACCTTTGTAGTCTTGTCTGTTGAGCAGGAATAAAAACCTATGACAGAGCCATTTACAGAGAACTCCGGAGCGAGTACTACGCTAAAATAGCGATGCACACCATCGCTCATGGTGCTCTCGTATTCGTAGTTCACAAGATTACCCTTGAGAACATCATCCACATAAACCATGAGCTCATCCAGTACATCTTGACCAACTACATCCGCAACATTTTTCCCCTCTGAGCTACTCGGATCTATTCCCCTATTTTTATACGCTTCATTGAAGAATAAATACCTCAAATCCTTGGATATACGAGATATGTAGATTGGAATAGCATTGAGAATCATACGCGTTTCAGCTTCAATTTTGGCTAAAACCTTCGTACTCTTTTCTAACTTTTGTTCAGCCCTAGTTCTAAGCTGAATCTCACGCTGCTGCGTATTCTGTAAGATACGGTTTTCAATAAAACTTGATGCGTGATTTGCCAAATCACGAATCTGAATCACATCTTCTTCCACCAATGGGTTTTGATTATGTAATCGGGTCAAATTCAAAGTTCCCAGTACGCTATAATGGCCTCGAAGTGGGACGTAACAAAATGACGATGGTAATATCTCTAAGTCTACTTGCTGATCTTGCGTTTTCTTCAAGATTTCATCTGATAGTCCTGGTGCAAACAACTCTTCCCCAGTGGCTATCACGTTGCCAATCATACCCTCTCCAATCTTAAAACTGGATTTGCTAAAAAGCTCTTTAATTTTCACACACACAATCTTGTCTTTGTGATGGATTGCAACTGGAATGATTTTTTGCGTTTCCTCGTCAACCAACGGAATATCACAAACAACATCAAAAAATGAGGCTACTTGTTTCGCAAACTCCTGTAAGGCTTCTTCAAGATTGGAATCTACATCTGCGAGAACCCTAGATATTTTAAGTTTAAACTCAGCCCACGTTTTCTCTTGTTCCAATTGCTGTTCCGCAGACCTCCTACGCTCCATTTCAATCGCTTCTCTTTCTTTTAGCAAACCATTCTCAACGAATAACGAAACGTAGTCGCCAAGCCGCCTTATTCTATCAAGCTGTAATGCTGAAAAACGTTTTTGTCCTTCAAGACGGGTAACGTTTAATGAACCCAAAACACCCTTGGTTCCGTGCAACGGAACATACAACATACTAATAGGCACAATCCGCTTATCAACAGCACGCGGTCCAACGCGCATTTCTTCGGGCACCTCATTAAAAAGAATCTCCTTACCACTTTCAATTACAGCCCCTACAAGTCCCTCTCCCTTTTTAACCGTACGCTGTTCAAAAAGCTTTAGAATGACATCCCGTATTTCTTTGTTTGGATGATAAATCGCATCTGGGTGAATTACGCCTGTTTCTTGATTAAGGATAGATATATCGCACACCACTCCAAAATAAAGAGATACGTTTTCGGCTAATTCCTCTAAGGCAACTTGGTACTTCCTATCTGGTTGTGAAAGTATTTGAGCCGCCCCAAGGAGAAACTCATTGTATTTATTAAGTCTATCAAGTTCTTCTTGCTGCTCAACAGTACTAGTTAAATCTGTAGCATATCCCAAAGACTTGGTTGGTTTGCCCTCCGTATTCCTATCGTAAACATATTCTTCGCCCCTAAACCAAAGCCATTTACCATTATGGTGCCGCATTCTATAGCTGAAACCAACACATTCGTTGTCTTTGACCTTTTGGAGTTGCTTAGCTGCCCGTTTAAACCCAATAATATCATCTTGATGAATGAGCGAACGTATTTTTCGTCCACCTGCCATCTCTATGGTTTCATCTATGCCAAGTAGCGTCTTAAGAGTCGATGACCGATAAAGATTAACATCATTCACCAAATCGTGAATGTAAATCATTCCAGGAATCCGATTAAAGATCGATTGAAGTAATACTCGGTCTTGCTGAATTTTCTCGAATAAAGTCGAATCGTCAGGTACTATGGGAAGTGTTTTGCTCACTATGCTAAATTACCGAAGAGCTGGAAAAAACAAAGCCCCGCAATTGCGGGGCTTTGAAGGTGGTACCAGCTGGGGTCGAACCAGCGACACACGGATTTTCAGTCCGTTGCTCTACCAACTGAGCTATGGTACCTCTTTTGAGGGCTGCAAATGTAAAAATATTTCCATTTCAGCCTACATACATTTTTACCAAATTCACTGGCTACTTTTACACCTCTATGAATTTGGCAATTGACATTGGAAACTCCCGTATTAAATGGGCACGGTTTGACCGCCAGAAAGTTATTGAGTCAGGAATGACACCCGAATCGGACGTAAATCAACTCAAAGGTTTAATGTCATTTCATTCCAATAATGACATTACAATTTCTACAGTGGTCAAATTAAACGCTGAGTTTCTAGCATTTTGTAATGAGAAAAACGCCATGCTCATTGATTCGTCCACACCGACTCCTATCGCAAATAACTATTCCACACCCAAAACTTTAGGAATAGATCGACTTTGTGCTGCCATTGGTGCAAAAAGTCTTTTTCCAGAAAATCCAGTTCTATCTATTGATATTGGAACCTGTATTAAATATGAGTTTATCACAGCTAATAGCGAATATCAGGGGGGCAACATTTCTCCTGGGTTACAGATGCGCTTTGCATCGCTAAACAGTTATACATCTGAACTACCTGCGTTAAAACCCGAGAAAACAGCTGGTCCAATAGGTCATTCCACCAACGAAGCGCTGCGATTGGGCGTTCAGCAAGGAATGTTGTTTGAAATTCAGGCAATGATCTGTACAATGCAAACGTTACATCCCAACTTAAAAACTGTTGGAACGGGTGGCGATTTACCCTTTTTTGTTAATGACCTTAAAACTCACATCTTTGCGGATCTGTTGCTCGTTCTGCGAGGCATAAATGAAATTCACCTACACAACACTTAGACGGCCTTTGCTGTCGCTGATGTTCATCCTCCTAAGCGGATGGGCGTTTTTTTCGTTCGCACAACCCGCTAACAACTCGCCTTATGCGCGCTATGGCCTTGGAAATCTCAACAATGGCGCCAACGTGCGTTCTGCTGGAGTGGGTGGGATGAGCATTGCCATGCGGGAAGACAGCATTCCATATTTGGTAAACTTCCTTAACCCTGCATCCTATACATCAATAGGTTTTACGGCATTTGATATTGGTCTATACGGAAACTTCGCAACCATTTCATCCAGTACAGAATCGCAGGATGTAAACCGCGCCAACCTTTCTTATTTCGCGTTCGGTTTTCCTGTTCTTAAAGTGAGGGTAAGAACCAGATCAGACTCATTAGATGAAAATGGTAAACGAAAATGGATTCCTTCCATCCAAAAACGAATTCTTTGGGGCGGTGCATTTGGTCTTCGTGAATTCAGTAGTGTAAACTATACTGCAACCGATTCTAGGATTGACGAAACAGGAACGTTTGGAGGAGATACAGATTTCAAGTACGCATACCAGTTTCAAGGAAATGGTGGCGTAAACCAATTCTTTATAGGAATGGGATTATCTCCTTTCCAGAACTTCTCTATTGGTATTAATGCTTCCTATTTGTTTGGAAGAATGAATCGTATCCAACGTTTAGAGTTTGATGAAGAGAACTACTTCAACGTTAAATCCGAGCGATTCACGGATGTTGGTGGCTTTTATGTTGATTACGGTTTACAGTACTCCCTCGAAGTAAAAGGCGGGAAGCACACGCTGACTTTCGGAAATACATTTGCACACCCAATGCAAGTCCGCGCAAATAGTACAACACTAGGTAGAACATACACGCTGACAACTTTTGGCGAAGACCTTTTCAGAGACACCATTTTATTCAATGAGGTAAAAGGAGGTCACATCACCATGCCATGGAAATATGGATTTGGTATTACGTGGAAAAAGGGTAAAAAATGGCTTTTCGGAGTTGAGCATTCACAGGAACTTTGGAGCGGTTACCGAGATGTAAACGGACAGAACGATTCGCTAGCTGATGCTTGGAGGACTTCGGTAGGTATTGAATTTAAGCCTTCGGTTGATGAGACGAAACGAGGCTTTGGTGCCTATTTCGGAAGGATGCACTACCGTCTTGGAGGGTACTATGCCATGAGCCAGTACAAAATCAACGGCTTCCAACTTCCAGAGTATGGCATAACTCTTGGTTTTGGTTTCCCACTGAGAAAGAAAAGAGCCGGTGGAGATAAGTTTCTTCAAAGCATGGTCAACTTGGCAGTGGAATGGGGACAGCGGGGAACAACAGACAGATCGCTACTCTTGGAAAACTACTGGAACTTTAAACTCGGCTTTACTTTAAACGATAGATGGTTTATAAAACGCAAATACGAATGATTATGGAAAAGAGCAGTTTTACACTTACCAACATCTCGATGCTAGTTATTGTGCAGTTGGTGTTGATGGGAACGATGAACAGTTTTGCTCAGGAGGACGATAAATTCGGTTCCAACCCTGACAAATGCAAGGAAAACGTTTCGCTTTACCGCGAATATTATAAGCAGAAAAATTATGATGATGCTCTTCCAGGATGGAGATGGTCGTTCTTTAACTGCCCAACCGCAACCAAGAATATCGTTATAAATGGCCCTAAAATTATTGAGCATCAGGTTAAGAAAAACGAAGCAGATACCGTATTGAAAAACGCTTACTTGGATACGCTTTGGATGATTTATGACAAGCGTATTGAGCTTTATCCTGCCGACAAAGGTTATGCATTGGGACGTAAGGGAATGGACATGTACGATTATGCTGGTGAAGATTACACCGATGTATACAATACCTTGACGGAATCGATGAAAGCCGACAAGTTGGACACTGACCCTTATGTTATGATGCGGCTTTACCTAGCAGGTATGAAGCGACTTGTTGCCAAGCAAGTTGAAATGGACGTTATGTATAACCTATATGACGAAGTTTCAACCAACATCGAACATCAATTAAAAGGCACGCCTGACAAAAAAGACCTGAAGAAAATCAATCAGGCGCAAGAGGTTATAGACCAAAACTTTGAGCGCATTGCCAAAGAGGAGCAATATGTTGAATTGATGGCTCCGAAGGTGGAAGCTGCATCAACAGATGCGGATCTTCTAAACAAGGTTATTAGCATGATGACTAAAAGAAAGTGGACAGGAAACGACTTGTACCTAAACTGCTCTGAGCTTTCTTACAAGCTAAAGCCATCTGCAACTGCCGCTTACGGGTTGTACGAAGGCTACGCCAAAAAAGGCAACAAGGCTGAATCAACTAAGTACTTGGAAGAGTCTATCGAATTAGAGCTAGACAATACAGAAAAAGCAGATAAGCTTTTGAAATTGGCAAAGGTTTATGGCTCTCAGAAAAAATACGGTTCTGCAAGAGCTAAAGCGCAAGAAGCTGCTGGTTTGCGTTCGGGTTGGGGAGAGCCTTACATCTACATTGGAGACCTTTATTTAGGAACAACATCAAGTTGTGGAGACAACGCATGTAATCAGAAATATGGTGTTTGGGCTGCTGAAGACATGTATGCGAAAGCTAAGTCTGTTGATTCGAGTTTGGCAGGTGCCGCCAATTCCAAAATTGCCACCGCTAAAAAATACTATCCTGTTAAAAAAGACTGTTTCTTTAACGGTCTTCAGGAGGGCGATAAGGTAACTGTCGGGCCCTGGATTAGTGTGGAAACAACAGCACGATTTGCAGACTAATTCTACAATGATTAAAGCTAAAAAGGTGAGAGGACGTTTGTTCTCTTGCCTTTTTCTTTTTGCGCTTGTTTTGGGAGGCTGTGTAAACGACATGGAAGAGGTAAACGCCATAGTTGAAACTGAGGTACTTCCTATTTCTGTGGCAGATGATATTCAAATCATTTATTCCGATTCAGCTATTCTTAAAGTAATCTTGGAAGCCAAACATTTAGAGCGATTCGTGGGTGAAGACCCATATCTAGAAATGACGAATGGCGTTTACGTAAGGTTCTTCAATAATCTGGGTGAAGTGGAATCTGAATTGCGCTCTAACTACGCCATCAGCTACGAAAACTCCGACATTATGGAGGCTAAAGAAAATGTTATTGTGGTGAATGCAAAAGGGGAAACCTTAAATACGGAACACCTCATTTGGGAAAAGAAAACGGAAAAAATTCGCACCGAAGAGTTTGTAAAGATTACTACCGAAGATGAAGTTATCTTTGGGCATGGTTTAGAATCCAATCAGGATTTCACCAAGTACCGGATTAAAAAGATAAAAGGAACAATAAACCTGAAAGATGCTGAGAGTACTGAAAATTCTTGAAATGGCATGGTTGCTCATCGGAGTTTTTTCGATGGTAGCTGGCGCTTACGTCTTTAACCAACAAGGTTGGGATGCGTCTAAATGGTTCTTTGGAGGTGCACTTGTCGCTGGCATTTTTTTCGCCTTCAGAAAGCGGCAGCGACTCAAATTTGAGGATTCCAAAAAGGAAAACCCGAACAATTGATTTACGCCATTGCAATATTGGTTTGCTTGGTGCTTTCCGCCTTTTTCTCAGGTATGGAAATCGCATTTGTATCAGCCAATAGGTTTAAGGTTGAAGTTGATAAAAAGCAAGGAAAACTTTCCGCTTCCATCATAGGAGGTTTTCTAGAGCAACCTTCTCGATTCATCAGTACGCTACTCGTTGGAAACAACATTGCTCTTGTGGTTTATGGCATTACCATGGCCAAAATTCTCGAGCCGTGGATTTCAGTTTACACCACAAGCGAATCCGTCATTCTTGTCATTCAAACCATTATCTCAACGCTACTCATTCTGGTTACAGCAGAGTTTCTTCCCAAAGCTTTCTTCCGAATAAACCCGAACCGAATGCTGGATGTTTTTGCCGTTCCAGCCAAGGTTTGCTATGTGTTGCTTTACCCACTAGTTTGGGTGATTGACCGCTTTTCAAAGCAGATTCTTGCCGCATTATTCAAGGTTAAACTCAACGAAGAGAAAATGACCTTCGGACGTTCCGATTTGGATGAATACGTCAATGAATTCACCAATAATGACGAAGAGTTATCTGTTGACAGCGAAATTCAAATCTTCAGGAACGCTTTGAGCTTCAACGATATTAAAGTGCGTACATGTATGATTCCGCGGACGGAAACCACCGCCATGGAAATCAATGAAGATGTTGAAGTCTTACGGAACAGGTTCGTGAAAACTGGGTTCTCGAAAATCCTAATCTACCGCGATGACATTGACAACATTATCGGCTACGTTCATGCGTTGGAGTTATTCCAAAAGCCGAAGAATATCAAAAACATTATTCGTCCAATAAGTCTAGTGCCCGAGAGCACGAAAGTGAAAGACCTTTTAACCTTGTTTGGACAGCAACACCGGAGTGTGGCGGTAGTATTAAATGAATTTGGTGGTACTGCTGGAATGGTAACTGTTGAAGATATCATTGAGGAAATCTTCGGAGATATTGAAGACGAACACGATAAAGAGAACTTAACAGAGGAAAAACTTGGCGACAATCAATATCGGCTATCAGCAAGATTGGAAATAGACTACATAAACCAGGAATTCAATCTTGATTTACCAGAATCGGAAGGATATGAAACATTAGCCGGTTTCATCATTGAGCACCACCAAAGTATTCCTGAACTGAACGAATTAATTCGTGTCGGTAAATTTGAATTTTTGGTCAGTCAGGTAGATAGTACACGAATTGAAGAAGTTGTGCTGACTGTTTTGGATTGATACCGAGAATTTTTCTATTGTTAATAGTATATTAACACAACATCCGTGGTTGATGTCCAATTTTACATCCAACTTGAAGATAACATGAAGGATAATCCGGTAATTCTAATTGTAGATGACGAGGAAGACATTCTCGAATTTCTCAAATACAATTTAAAGAAGGAAGACTTTGAGGTGCATACAGCTTCCTCTGGTCGAAAAGCGATTAACGTTGCACAGAAAGTAAATCCCGATTTAATCATTTTAGATGTGATGATGCCAGAATTGGACGGCATTGAAACATGTAAAGAAATACGCGACCTTCCAGGAATGAGCAATACGCTCATTGCGTTTCTCACCGCACGAAATGAAGACTATTCGCAAATTGCTGGCTTTGATGCTGGCGCGGATGATTTCATTAATAAACCAATCAAACCACGCGTTCTAATCAGCAGGATAAAAGCCCTTCTCAGACGAAATAATCCGTTGGTTAAAAACCAAGTCTTCGAAACAGAATCTGGTCTGAAAATTGACCGAAATAAATACCTTATTGAACTTAACGGGAAAGAAATTACACTTCCGAAAAAAGAGTTCGAACTACTTGCATTATTGGCTTCAAAACCTGGAAACGTTTTTACACGAGACACGATTTTGACTTCTGTTTGGGGTGCTCAAGTTGTCGTTGGCGACCGCACCATTGATGTGCATATTCGCAAGCTCCGCGAAAAGATTGGAGACAAGGCCATTAAAACGGTGAAGGGAGTCGGTTATAAATTCGAGCAGTAACTTCACAAACGTGAAGGACTTCATTCAACGCAATTTAATTTCCTCTGCCGCATTTGTTATTTCGGTAACACTTACGCTGGTCTTTTCAATTCTTGAACTCGTTTGGTTTGGAAACTTCAATTTTTCTAAGTCAGCAATCTCATTGCTTATTCTTTTTGTGGTTGCATACATAATGATTGGGTACGTAGTAAACCAGTTCATTTATGAGAAGGTTAAGCTTATTTACAAAACCATTCGCAACCTCAAAACCACAAAGTCAGAGATTAAATCGATGCTTCGGGAAGACCGTGGTGCGCTGGAAACGGTAAATCAGGATGTGATTTCTTGGGCAGAAAACAAACAGAAAGAAATCCAATTACTTCGCGACCAAGAAGAATATCGTAGAGACTTTTTGGGTAATGTTTCACACGAATTAAAGACACCCATCTTTAATATTCAAGGGTATGTACACACCTTACTCGATGGTGGTTTAGAAGATGAAGAAATCAACCGAAAATTCCTCATACGCGCAGACAAAAGTGTGGAACGAATGATTTCGGTTGTAGAAGATTTAGATGTGATCTCCCGTTTGGAGGCGGGCATATTGGAGCTCAACATTCAAAGAATTAACATTATTGAGTTGGCCAAGGAAGTGATGGAAATGGAAGAGATGAAAGCTGAAAAGCGGAACATCACCATCCGTTTCAATGAAAGATATGACAAGCCAATTTATGTGATGGCCGATGCCGATCAGATAAAACGAGTGTATATAAACCTACTTGATAATGGCATCAAATACGGTTCAGCGGATGGATCCATCAAACTACGATTCTATGACATGGACCAGAATATTCTCTGTGAAGTAGCAGATGATGGATCTGGAATTGAACCGAAGCACCTACCAAGATTATTTGAACGCTTTTATCGGGTTGACAAAGCAAGAGATCGCCATACAGGAGGCACAGGACTTGGTCTTTCCATTGTGAAACACATTATTGATGCGCACAAACAGACCATCAATGTACGTTCTTTAGTAGGGGGTAATTCAGGAACAACCTTTTCCTTTACCCTCAAGGAAGCGAAGTAACCAACGCGTCAACTACTTGTTTAAATTCAGCACTTACACGCTGAGTAAACCCTGAGAAATCACTTCGTTTATCCCAAGCTTTCTGCAATTGGAAATCTCGCTGCTTCATCATCATGTGGGTTCCATCTTGATGATATTTTTGAGCCAAGTATTCCTGTTCTGTCTGGCCGGGCGTTGGCACGAAAACAGCCTGCTTTCCTAGAGCAGACAAATCCATAATTGTAGAATAACCTGAACGCGAAATCACTAATCGTGCTGCTGCAATTTGCTTTCCCAGCCCTTTAGCATGTAGGTGAGAAACAATCCGAACCCTTCCTTCTACCCTGTCCTCGGCTTTGTCTGGTTTACCAAGAACCGCAACGGCCGTTCCATCGAAATCCTTGAGCTGATTCAAAACCAGTTTCTCAAACCGTGTCCGCTGCGGTTCTGGTCCTGAAATGATGACTAGAACATCTGTCCTCAAGTCATCTGAAGAAGAAACAAATCGAGACAGCGAACCAATGTATTCCCCGTTTCGTGGTAGAGGAAACTTATTTGTCAAATCACCTGAGAGACCATTATCTTCGAAATCAGGAACCCATACTTGTGTGAACTTCCGCATGTAATCTGCATGCATCCGATAAAGCATGGTTTCAAAAAATGGCGCTTTTATCATCACCTGATGTGTCATATACACGCAGGGAATCTTCTTGGTATGCAAGCCAAAACGATTGTCAGAAATGACCGCATCAAGCTTGAGCTGGCGTATCATTTCATCCAGTTCTGAGTACTCTTCTTTTATTCTTCTCAGAATATGTGGTGTTGACTGAAACATCTTCCAAATCATTCCGCTCCCTTCCGGATACGAAATATTGTAGCCCTCAAAATCAACGCTTTCCACTTCTGGAAATTCCGACTGAAGAAGTAGTAGCGGTCGGCCTGAGGCGGCAATAATAGGCTCATTCCCAGTATCTAAAAGATGACGAATAATAGGTATGCATCGCGTTGCATGTCCCAAACCCCAATCAAGTGGTGCTATCAAAATCCGTTTGCTCATTAAATATGTCGCAAATTGATAAAATTCCATCGATAACAACCGTCTTGATTTTAATCAAGCATATCTCGGACTTATATTTAACGAACCCCAATTCAACTCATGCGAAAATTAATTCTTGCCCTAGTTGGCGTTGCCTTGTGCACCGTTGGCTACTCTTTTGTTTACACCAACCCCGAATCAGATAGCACAAATACCGAAGTTTCTGCACCATACTATGAGCGTGAAATGCAATATAAGGGCCACAAGAAGTCGTCTTATTACGTGACAATGGATGACAGCATTCGCTTGGCTGTTAATGTTTATTTGCCGAAGGGTTTGAAGAAGGGAGAGAAAGTACCTGCTGTACTTTTTCAAACACGATACTGGCGTGCAATTGGGCTCAAGTGGCCCTTTTCTGGGTTTGCAGACGTGGTTCCACATACGGCCAACTTTCCAGTTCTAGAATTTCCGAAATACGGTTACAGCTTGGTTACCGTGGATGTGCGCGGAACCGGAGCATCTGAAGGCACTAAAACTCTCACGCTTTGCGATGTACGCGAAGTGCTTGACAGCAAAAACATCTTGGACTGGATTGTAGAGCAAGAATGGTGTAACGGAAATATTGGTGCTACTGGCGTTTCTTACATCGGAAATACGGCTTTGTACGCGTTGTACAATGAACATCCGAATTTGAAAGCTATCGTTCCCACGTATTCGCTTTGGGATATTTATGATGATGTATCTGCCCCTGGTGGCATTTATTTCCATCAATTTATCAGCCAGTATGGCGATTTCTGCGAATCACTCGATAAGAACATTATTCCGGCAAGTAGAAACGCTAGAGGCGCGAAACTAGCGTATGGCGTGGAGCGCGTAAAAGGGTACGGAAAGAAATACATGGAGCAAATTTTCGCTCAGCACACCTGTAATCATTATCACAGGACGGAAGGCGGCACAGCCGAATTCATGGACGACAAATTCACACTGAATGGAGATTTCCGAGTACAAGATGTGCTTTTCCCAAACCAATTTGCAGACAAGATTAGAAATTCAGGAGCGGCTATTTATTCTTGGAGTGGATGGTGGGATGCTGCTTTTTCTCATGCTGCGGTTCGTCAATTTATCAATTTAGATGATGGGAGAAACCGACTTCGACTAGGACCTTGGAATCATGGTGGCGGTGCTAACGTTAGCCCAAACATTGCAGCAGCATCCGAGCATGATGATGTGAAGGAAATTGTGCGCTTTTTCGATTTTCATCTAATGGGAATGGACAATGGATTGGACAAGTCTCCCCGTGTGAATTACTATACTATGGGCGAAAACGTTTGGAAAACCTCAGACGTTTGGCCGATTGAGGCTGAGCGCAAACCGCTTTATCTTTCGTCAAACAAGGCAGCAGGTTGGTCTGCTTCCACTCAACAAGGAAGCTTTACCAAGCACACCGTTGATACAACGCATTCTCTTGGCATGGATTGTCGGTGGAGCTTCGACACAAACCATACGGGAGTCACGTATGCTAACTCGGCCACAGAAGATAGTATCACTGCAATTTTTACCTTACCCGTGTTAGAAGAAGATGTAGAAGTTACGGGGCATCCACAAGTAAACCTGTACATCAAAAGTGCAACCCCAGATGGATCAGTTTTTGTATACTTAGAAGACGTGGATGAGAACGGCAATGTGTGGAAAGTAACAGATGGACAGTTCAGGTTCATACATAAAAAGCTTCATGAAAACGCTCCTCATTATGAAGATGTGGTTCCTTACCACAGCTACCTTCAGGTTGATTCTGAGCTGATGGACACATCAAAGGTTGAGTTTGTTTCCTTCGATATGTTTCCAACTTCTCATCTATTCAAGAAAGGACACAAGATTCAGATTCGGCTTGCAGGTGTTGACACTTACAACTTCAAGAACCTTTATCCGAATGGTGGTGCTTGGGAAATTCATCACGATGCCAAGCATTCCACGCATATAGAACTTCCTATTGTTGACAGGAATTTGACGATGGGACA
>JBLIGB010000004.1:0-29565 GCA_047636795.1 Bacteroidia bacterium
AGCAACAGACGATTGGTAATTAGAATATTCGTTGAACTGAACTCGAATCGGTAAGCAACTCATTCGACTTTAAGTTTTTCAACCAAAGAACTCCTGGCAGTTTCCCCTTGTGGAAGCTGCCTTTTTCCTTGTCTATTTTCAAGGCTTTTGCCCCATTTAGAGTTGCAGCTCTCAGTAATTTCTGAAGAGTAATTTCTGGATAATTAGCTTGGATTAATTTCAATTCTTCCAAAATGGAAAGCTGATGGTTACTTGCCAAGCTATCAGTTCCAACACACACATTTACCGCTTTCTCCAACCACATCGGAATATTCGGAATACGATTTTCAATGTATTTATTGGCCTGAGCGCAAGTACACCAGAAAACATCATTTCTCAGTGACTTAACAGTTTCAAGTTCCTCAGCCGCAGTCATTGTATTATGAACCAAAATAGCTGGCTGGCCCTGTGGTAATTGCCCAAGGTGATAATCTAGTGCGCTCTTGAACTGAGGGTGGAAATTGGAGAAGTCCTCTCCAAATTTCTTAAACAGTTCAACTAATACGCCACTTCCAGAAACAAACATTTCGTTTTCACTTTTCGTCTCCTGATTATGGATGCTGATTGGTCCGGGGAATTGCTTCTGCTGCTCTCTAATTCCGTTAAAAAGCTGTTCACTTACAGAATACGGGGCGTGGGGAACAATGGTAGCCATCATACCATTTTGTTGGTACTCATTTGCAACTCGAATTCCTTCTTCCAGCACTTCATTCGCTTTGGAAGAATCAAACGAAAATACCTCTACAAAAGAGTGATACTTGATTCTGCTGTTCTTCTTCGTCTCAAGCGTATCGGCCGTATTACAAATATCTCCTACAGCTTGAATACCGTTTCGCCACATTTCCTCATCGGCCAGGCGGATGGCTTCCATTTTCTCGTCAGCCTTTTCATTTCTGCGAGAAACGATTTGCATGATAAAAGCGGGTAGCCCAGTTTTTTCAGGCACCAAACCTTTCATGTGTGAAAGTTCTAAATGGCAATGCGAGTTGATAAAACCAGGACAAAGTGCGCCTTCAAATCGTTCAATTCGACTTGAATCTGGTGCATTTTCACTGTCTGGCAGCATTACTTCTAGAATGGTTCCATTAGCACTAACTGCCACAATTCCATTAGGAATCGGATTGGTATAAATAGGAAAGATGATGTCTGCTGAAAGGAATCGCATGGTAAGCCTAAGTTCGGTTATTATTTGAAAATTCAAATTTTCATAAAAATCGAAATACAAGTCGCATTTTCAAAGCTATTGCGAGTCAAAGCCCGAAAGATGTTACTCGGTAGCTCAACTTTTATGGGGAAAGCTTAGACAACCCAAATAGCAGCAGCAATTTCCCGCCTAAAAAAGACTCGAAATAGCCCGTACCTTTGCACAATGACCGAAAAAAAGGACATCCGAGGATTGACCGATGATGAAATCACTTCATTTTTCATTGATAATGGAGACCAAGCTTTTAGAGCAAAACAGATTAGGGAGTGGTTGTGGAAGAAAGGTGCTCAGTCGTTTGAGGAAATGACCAACCTATCCAAGCCAACACGCGATATGCTTGAAGAGAATTTCAGTATAAATGCGGTTACGGTTGATGAGAAGCAGGTGAGCGAAGACCGAACCATAAAAAGCTCTTTTAAAACTGTTGATGGTAAGTTCGTAGAGGGTGTTTTAATTCCTACTGCAAGCAGAATGACTGCTTGTATTTCATCGCAGATTGGCTGTAGTTTGAGTTGTAAGTTCTGTGCAACGGGTCGCTTAGATCGATTACGGAACTTGAATGCCGATGAGATTTTTGATCAAGTGGTTCATATTGCTCGTCAGTCAGAAGAGCATTATGGAGTTCCGTTGAGCAATATTGTTTACATGGGGATGGGCGAACCACTACTTAATTACAAGGGCGTGGTTGAGAGTATTGACCGAATTACAGACCCAAATGGCTTAGGAATGTCTCCAAAACGAATTACTGTTTCCACTGCTGGAATTGCGAAGATGATTCATAAGTTGGCGGACGATAAG
Organism: Bacteroidia bacterium; assembly: GCA_047636795.1. Taxonomy (GTDB): domain Bacteria; phylum Bacteroidota; class Bacteroidia; order UBA10329; family UBA10329; genus UBA10329. The sequence goes on from JBLIGB010000004.1 coordinate 2,042, forward strand.
GTCAAGTTTAACTTGGCATTATCACTTCATGCAGCTAACGAGAAGAAGCGCGATTACATCATGCCTATAAATGAGTCGAACAATCTGACTGTTTTGGCTGAGGAAATGCGCTATTTCTACGACCAGACAGGAACGAGACCAACACTGGAATACATCATGTTTAAGGATTTCAACGATTCCCTTGAAGATGCCAAGGATCTTGCTTTGTTTTGCAGGAATTTCCCAACCAAAATCAATATCATTGAATACAATACCATTGATGGTGGCGAATTTAAAAAGGCTGACATCGCAAAAACAGACCAGTTCAAACTGTTCTTAGAAGAACGAAATCTGATAGTCAACATCAGACGAAGCCGTGGAAAAGATATTGATGCTGCTTGCGGACAATTGGCAAATAAACTTTCTATCTAACATCTTGTTTAAATACATTAGCAAGTATTGTCAGCACTCGATAAAATAAAGCAGCCCGTCCGATTGGAAATGGAGGAATTTGAAGGTCGATTCCGTTCTTCAATGCGTAGCGAAGTGGCACTTCTCGACAAGATTACACGTTACATCGTAAAGCGAAAGGGCAAGCAAATGCGGCCCATGTTCGTTTTTCTGACCGCTAAAATGCTTTCTGGAACGAACGATCAGACCTATCGCGCAGCAACACTTATTGAATTGCTTCATACGGCAACGTTAGTCCATGATGATGTGGTGGATGATGCCGACAGGCGTAGAGGGTTTTTTAGCATTAATGCACTTTGGAAGAATAAAGTGGCGGTTTTGGTGGGTGATTACCTTCTGAGCCGAGGACTTTTGCTAGCCGTAAAACACAAGGATTTCCACCTGTTAGAAATCACGTCAAACGCGGTACAGGAAATGAGCGAAGGCGAACTTCTTCAAATGGAGAAAGCACGTAAACTCGATATAACGGAAGAGGTTTATTTCAACATTATTCGACAGAAAACAGCCTCGCTCATAGCTAGTTGTTGCGCGGCTGGCGCGGCAAGTGTTTCGGAAGACAAGGATGTAATTGAGCAGATGCGTTTGTTCGGAGAAACCGTTGGAATTGCGTTCCAAATTCGTGATGACTTGTTCGATTACGGAAGCGCTATAGACATTGGCAAACCGACAGGAATCGACATCAAGGAGAAGAAAATGACCTTGCCGTTGATTTATGCGTTGAATAGTTCGGACAGGTCTGAGAAACGATACATCATCAACACCATTAAAAATCATAACACGGACGAGAAACGTGTGGCGAAAGTGATAGAAATGGTTCGTGAAAAAGGCGGAATTGAATACACTGTTTCACATATGAAAGAGTATCAGCAAAAGGCACTTTCAATGCTGGAATCATATCCTGATAACGAAGCTAGAACATCCCTCGTAGATCTGGTCAATTTTGTGATTGACAGAACGAAGTAAGAAAGTGTTTTGTGGAGAACCACCGTCATTCTGAACTCGTTTCAGAATCTAATCTTGGTGAAACACTACTAGATGCTGAAACAAGTCCAGCATTAAGAAACGGAAGTTCTTTCGGCTAACTTCTACTTTTAAGAAAGCAACTGCTTCACCAACGTAGAAATCGTTTTCCCATCAGCTTTACCACCTAATTCTTTAGAAGCAGCACCCATTACTTTTCCCATATCCTGAGGACCAGCAGCACCAACTTTTTCAATGATGGCTTGAATAATCGGTTTCAACTCATCAGCTGTAAGCTGCTGTGGAAGATATTTTTCGATGATGGCAGCCTCTGCCAATTCCGGATCAGCAAGATCATTTCGTCCTTGAGTTTGGTACAACTCAGCACTTTCCTTACGTTGCTTCACCAATTTCTGAAGCATTTTGATTGCAGCTTCGTCTGAAGATTCTCCAGCGCCTTTTTCGGTAGCCGCCAACAGCAATTGTGATTTGATAGCACGTAAAGCAGTTAGGCTTAATGTGTCTTTGGCCTTCATAGCCGTTTTCAGGTCGTAGTTTATTTGATCAGTCAAATTCATTTTTTCGTTTTTACATAGGGGCGTATGGTCATAAGCCTCTATAATTCAAGATTCAAAGTTATTAACAATCTTGGCAAGAGTTGGTTTGTCCATTACGTGTTTTCCTTCAAATTGCCATACACGCAGGTTCATACCCATCTTTTCAAACTCAGTAGTTTTCTCTTCAATATTTATGTCTTTCAAAAACTGGTCTTCATTTCCATAAACGAAGTTAGTGGGAAGCTCTTTGAAAATGCTCTGATGCTCCTTTGCGGGTACATCATGCGGAAATGAGCCTGCCCAAAGGACTAACTGTGATGGCCGAATTCCGTTATTCACGAACCATCGCACAGCAGTTGCTGTTCCCTGCGAAAACCCGAGCACATTAAAGCGATGTGAATTATCTAATGGGTTAACCCCCGCATCCTTCAACACGGCATTTATGTAATTCGATTGGTCCTTAATCTCTTCTTCACGATCTTCCTTGGTCATCCAACTTGCTCCGACACGACCCGTCAAACCATCAACATAAAACCTTGAAAGCCCCTCTACGGCAATGACAAAATTCTCCTCAGCATTAAGGACTTCAAAATGCTTGATGAAGTATTCAGCCAGCTGTCCGTACCCGTGAAAGACAATCCAGATATTTTTTGTCTTTGATTGTACAGAGTTTAAGGTAAAATAGCGCGCTGTTCTGGGAAATTCGATAAACGACTTAGCGGTGTGTGACATGTTATATCTTATTCGTCAGGAATAAATCCACCTTTGTCTAATATTGCACGAAAGCCGTAACTGTTTGGCTAGCTCGAACGTTCGATTAACAACGGCAACCCTGTTTCCTTGACAAAACAAAAGTATATTTTTTTGATATTCTTGTTCCTCTTTTCCGGAGCAAAAGTTTGGGCGCAGTGCCTTTCGCTTCCACACGCAATCAATCAGCAATTTGAAACATCCACCAAAATCATCGAAGGAAAAGTTGTTAACCAGCGAAGTTTTGTAGATGCTAATGGGAATATCTACACGTCAAATAGCATCAATGTTTATCGAGTTTTCAAGGGCGATGTAGGATTGAAACTCGAAGTAATCACTGAAGGTGGCGTTTTTGGCGATTTGATGCAGGTGGTGACGCCAAGTGCTCAAATGCAGATTGGTGACTATGGCGTAATGGTTTTGGCAAATGATTCGGAACGCTCGCTTATTTCAAGCACTTCAGCTTTTTATCCCGTTGATGAAAAAAGTGGAAACGTTTACGGGTTAAAAAACATCTCTAAACGCGAAACTTTGTATGAAAAAATAGCCCGTTCAACCGAGACAGAAACCATCGAACTTAGAAGAATCCCGCTAGAAATTCTCCGAGGAAATTCTACTAAAGCGAGCAGAGCTAATCCCGAAATTTCGTCCATTTATCCGTTAGAAGTAACGGCTGGAACTCAGACAGTTCTGACCATTACTGGACAAGGTTTTGGAATAGAGCAAGGAACAGGACGCGTGGCATTCCGTAATGCAGATGATGGCGGACAAAGTTTTGTTACCCTACCAGCTGGGCCGCACTATTTGAGTTGGTCTGACACCGAAATTCAGATGTATGTTCCTTCTACAACCCTGTATAGCACCACCGTTGCAGGATCAGGTTCTATCCGCATTATTGATACAAATGGGCAAAGTATTGAAAGTACAGAACAGATTAGCGTTAACTACGCGAAAAGCGAAGTAATCTATTCAGAGCAACTGAACAGCACCATGCTTGTTGGAATGCAATCTGGCGGATATGAATTCAAAATGAATGAACAATTGATGCAGTTCATCAACGGTTCGTCCATGGTTGAAGATGTATTTTTAAAATGGGCATGCAATACAGGCATAAACTTCAAATTAGATGACGAAATTGTGAACCTGACCGATTGGGCGCATGACGACATCAACCTTATTGGGCTTTCAAACCCTGGACAGATACCTTCTTCTCTTTTAGGAAAAACCATCACAACCTTTTCGGGTTGCGGAACTCCAAATGGTTTACAATGGAACTTAATTGAGGTGGATATTCTGCTCAATAGCGATATAGAATGGTGGACTAGTGTTGAACAGCCAGAGAGTAATAAATTCGATCTTGAAACCGCTGTTATACATGAGATGGGCCACGCACATTTATTGCAGCATAATAACAACCTTAGTTCGCCTATGTATTTTCAGTTGAATGAAGGTTCGATGAGAAGAGACCTTTTCGAACCATCTATTGAGGGTGGAAATTACGTGAGCACCCAATCTGTTGAAACCATATCAACGTGCGGTGAGGAATTACACGAATACTTTGATGTTAGCACTTGCGACTTGAGCGAAATCAATGGAATTGAGGAAGAATCAATCAATTCGATTTCAGTTCACCCAAACCCCTTCAACAATCAAATAACCCTTTCGGGTGAATGGAAAAGGGAAAGTCAATATTCAATCTTTGATGCTACTGGAAGAGAAGTTTTGAATGGCAATCTGAATTCGAGCATGGAAACGATTACAACGGATCAATTGTCCAATGGCATATACCTGCTTGAGGTTCGAGATGATACAAAATCATCTAGTCAGCGATTGGTCAAAAACTGATTCCTTTGCTGTATGAAAGCAGCAGTTACAGGTTCCACAGGTTTTATCGGAAGTATTCTTCTTAATCTTCTAAAGCACGATGACGACTTTTCTCAAGTACAGGTTTTATCACGCAGACCGATAGCGCTTTCAGACAAATTCAACGTTTTGGTTGGAGACATCTCAACACAGGAACTCGCAACCACTGATGTTGCTTTTTGCGCCCTAGGAACAACTATTGCCACTGCTGGAAGTAAAGAAGCATTCTACAAAGTTGACCATGATTTGGTGATTGAATTTGCTAAAAATGCAGAAGCCGCTGGCGCGAAAACGCTTGTACTCGTTTCGTCAGTTGGTGCAAACCCCAAGACCTCAAACTTCTATTTGAAGGTAAAAGGAGAAACGGAAAAAGACCTCGAAACCATCGGTTTCGAATCACTCATTATCCTCCGCCCTTCCTTGCTAATGGGCGAACGAAAAGAATTTCGCTTAGGCGAATTGGTAGGGAAAGGTGTAATGACACTCATTAACCCATTAATGATTGGTTCCCTAAGTAAATACAAGGTTGTTCAAGGAAAAACCGTTGCCAATGCAATGATTAAGCTAGGAAAAGAAAACCTGAAAGGTGTTCACGCTCTTGAAGGAAATGACCTTCACGCCTTTCTCTGATTAAGCAAAGCACGCTCCTCTGGCGTTTTATAAGTTACAAAAAAGTTAAACCATACAGCTCTCGAAATTCTAAAAATTGGCGGAAAGAGTAAAAGAATTATAGCGGCATTGAGTCCCAAATACCACATTACATCAAAATGCCATAATACAATCATTGCTACAAAAACAGCAACGCTTATTGCTATTGTAAGCGCGTAACTCACGTACATTGCCCCGAAGTAAAAACCTGGTTCCGGCCAGTATTTTTCGTTACATACCGGACAGTTATCAGGCATTTTTGACAGTTTCGAATAGCTATACGGATTTTTCTTTGCGAATAAATCCCCCTCATGACAGCGTGGACATTTCAGTTTAAGAATGCTGTACATTTTGGTTCCTTCTAACATCGATTTTTGAATTTATCGACAAAGGAAACTACATTCTTGAAAAGCATCGCAACTAACGTCACATTTCAGCAGACAAATCCGCACTTTTGCAAAATGATATCACTCAATCAGGTTTCCGTTCAATTCAACGGAAAATTTCTCTTCAATAACATCTCATTTTTGGCCAACCCTAAAGATAGAATTGGTCTTGTTGGGAAAAACGGGGCAGGTAAATCAACGTTGCTCAAAATTATTGCTGGTGAACTTGAAGCCGAATCTGGTGTCGTTTCAAAACCAAGTGGTGCCACCATCGGGTATTTGTCTCAAGACATCAAGCCAAAAGCTGGAAAGACCATTTTTAATGAGACGTATAGCGCACTAGCTGAATTACAGGAGCTTGACGTGAAGCTCAAGGATTACACAAAGCAGTTGGAAACGCGTACGGATTACGAGACCGATTCGTACATGGAGCTCATTCAGGATATGCATGTTGCCAACGAGCGTTTCAGCTTGCTTGGAGGAGACACGGCAGATGCTGAAGTGGAGAAAGTGCTGATGGGATTAGGGTTTCTTCGTTCAGACCTCACTCGAAAAATGGAAGAGTTTAGTGGGGGTTGGCAAATGCGTGTTGAGCTGGCGAAAATTCTTGTGCAGCGTCCAGATGTTTTACTGCTGGATGAGCCAACAAACCACTTAGACATTCTTTCCATTGAATGGTTGGAGGAATTTCTAAAAGAACATACTGGAACAGTGATTCTGGTTTCTCACGATAGGGCTTTTCTAGACAACATCACCAATCGTACAATTGATGTTACGCTTGGTAGAATCAATGATTATAAAGTCCCTTATTCAAAGTATGTAGAACAGCGGGCTGAGCGAATTGCTTTGCAGATGGCCTCGTACGAAAATCAACAGAAATATATTGCCGATACCGAGCGTTTTATAGATCGTTTCCGATCAAAGGCATCAAAAGCCACACAGGTTCAGAGTCGGATTAAAGCCTTGGATAAGGTTGAGCGAATTCAAGTAGAAGAACAGGATAATTCGGTGATGCGCCTGCGCTTCCCTCCTGCTCCACGTGCTGGGAAAGTGGTGGTTTTGGCAGAAGACCTTTGCAAAAGTTATGGCGATATAGAAGTTCTGAAGAACGTAGACTTCATGCTAGACCGTGGCGAGAAAGTAGCGCTACTCGGAAAAAACGGTGAAGGAAAAACCACATTCTCGAAGATTTTGGTTGGTGAACTCGATTATACTGGTAAGATGGAATTGGGCCATAATGTTGCCATGGGTTATTATGCTCAGGATCAAGCAGAATCTTTGGATTCATCGAAAACCGTTTTCGAAACCTTGGATGATGTTGCAAGAGGTCCCGTACGAACAAAACTGCGAGACATTCTTGGTTCGTTTCTCTTTGGAGGAGAAGATGCAGACAAGAAAGTGAGTGTGCTTTCTGGTGGTGAACGTGGACGATTGGCACTTGCCAAATTGCTTCTAGAACCAGTGAACCTGTTAATACTGGATGAGCCGACAAACCACTTGGACATGCACTCGAAAGATGTGTTGAAACAAGCACTTCAGAAGTATGATGGCGCGATGATTATCGTTTCTCACGATAGGGATTTCCTAAGCGGATTGACTTCGAAAGTCTATGAGTTCAAGGACCAAAATGTGAAAGAGCATATTGGCGATGTGTATGAATTCTTGGAAAAAGTGAAGGCTGATAGCATTCAAGAATTTAGCCACAAACCGAAAGTCGCTGAAGTGAAGTCAGCAGGAAAAAAGGAAAGCAAGGAAGAGCAGAAGTCCAGAAAATCCCGTGAAAAGGAAATTCGAATTGTGAAGAATAAGGCTGAAAAGCTGGAAAAGGAAATTTCCATCATCGAAGAGGAAATTGCTGATTTAGATGAGTTAATGCTTGACACTCAGGCCTACAAAGAAGCTTTAGCTGAGCGCGATGTCTTTAAAGAGTATCAGGAAAAACAGCAAACTTTAGATTCGAAAATGGTGGAATGGGAAGAAGCGGTAAACAAACATGAAACGTTGAGTAACCAATAGTAGACAGCGATCTTCAGATAAAACCAAACGTCCATAAACGTAAAGAGCCACAATCAGTTGAGTTTGGCTCTTTACCTTACTTTTAGCTTTGAATCCTAGTCCCCGCTGATAATATTTCCGAGTAAACCACCTCCTAAACCGGCAGCTCCTTTTCTTTCCCCTTTTCTGCCAAAGCGTGCTGCAGCTGAAATTCTATCAGCCAATCGGCTGAACGGAAGTGATTGCAAGTAAATGATTCCTGGTCCAGTTAAGTTAGCTGTAAACAACCCTTCACCACCAAAGAGTGAGTTTCGGAAGCCACCAATGAACTGAATATCATAGTCAACTGTTGGTGCAAAGGCTACCAAACAGCCCGTGTCAACCCGCAAGGTTTCTCCTGCTTTTAATTCTTTCTTAATGATAGTTCCGCCTGCATGAACGAAAGCCAAACCGTCTCCTTCCAATCGTTGAAGAATGAACCCCTCTCCACCGAAAAGGCCAGCACCCATCTTTTTAGTGAATGCAACTTCAATTTCAACACCTTGAGCTGCACATAAAAACCCGTCTTTCTGGCAAAGAAATTTACCTCCGAGTTCTTTCAGGTCTAATGCGATGATTTTGCCAGGATAAGGAGCTGCAAACGCCACATGACTTTTACCCGCGCCCGTGTGCAAAAACGTAGTGATGAAAAAACTCTCCCCTGTTATCAATCGCTTAAAACCCTTGAAGATTCCGCCACCTGTATTGGTCTGCATCTGAATGCCTTCTTCCATATAAAGCATTGCTCCAGCTTCTGCTCTTACAGCCTCATTCGAGTCAAGTTCAACCTCAACTGCCTGCATATCATCACCATAAATCTTGTATTCTATTTCGTGAGCCATACTTTTTTCTTTTCGTTCTGCTCAAAGATGGAATAGAAAAGGAAAAAACAATAATCCGGAGCCGTGATTTCACAAACGTTCACAATTAGTTTAACTACAAATACGCAAAGTTCGCGAATGGTTTTGTCCGTAAGCAGTTGGTCTAGCAGGTGTGAGGCATAATAGAACTTTGCACCCCCAGGGAGGTCTTTGTGTATTTACGGTTAATTACTTTTACTCCATGAACAACATTGTCGGCATCATTCCATCGCGTTACGCAAGCACACGATTTCCAGCCAAACCGTTGGTTGACATTGCTGGAAAAAGTATGATTCAGCGTGTGTATGAGCAAGCAAAAAAAGCTACTTCACTAAGTGATGTTATTGTTGCAACAGACGACCAGCGCATCTTCAACCATGTGGTTGGTTTTGGCGGAAAAGTGGTGATGACCTCCACCGAACATCACTCTGGCACAGACCGCTGTGCCGAAGTTTTAGAATGTCTTTCTGATGTGGATGTTATCATCAATATTCAAGGAGACGAACCTTTTATAGAACCTGAACAAATCAATCAACTTGCCGCTTGTTTTGAGAATTCTGAAACACAGATTGGCACGCTCATAAAGAAAATGGATAGTGAAGAGGATTTGCAAAGCGATACCGTTGTTAAAGTTAGCCGAACCGACTCAAACAAAGCCATCAACTTCAGCCGTCAGGCTTTTTCGTCTTTAGCTGAGTCTTACAAACACATTGGCATCTATGCTTATCGTGCTGATACGCTGAAAACCGTCTCAAAATTGCCGCAATCAGACCGTGAGCTGACGGAAAAACTGGAGCAGTTGCGATGGCTTGACAATAGTTTTGAAATACAACTAGCTGAAACAGAACACGAAAGCAATTCGGTGGATACACCTGAAGACCTCGCGAAAATGCTCAGTCTAATGGAAAAACGAGAAAAAGAAAAAGGAAAAAGGTAGAGACCGCTCAAGGCTCATTGCATTTTTCCATTATTCCTTTTTCTTTTCACCCTAATAAACGGTTACTTTGGCGCGTTCCAATAACATGTTATCAAACCAACTCGGACATATCATTACTAATCAGCTGCGCAAGCAGCCTTTGGTGGTTATACCGGGATTTGGTGGTTTTGTAAAAGACCACATGGGTGCTGAGTTGGATGAAATGCGAAATCGCATTCATCCGCCAAAAAATACAGTTGTTTTCAATGCACGACTATCACACAATGATGGTTTGCTAATTACAGCCTTCGCAACTGAAAGTGAGGTTTCATATTCTGCGGCTGACAAACTGCTGACCGATGCGATTTCTGAACTGCGTTTCCGATTAAACAATGGCGAAACGATTGTATGGGACGGTTTGGGGAATCTCAAGAAATCTATTGAAGGAAGTATTGAGTTTGAAGCAATCACAACACCCGAAATTCAAGACGAATTCTTCGGATTGAAGCCTATCTCTCTGAGCAAAGTTGAAAAGGACAACGTAGATAAAGTACGTGAATTAGTAGCGGCCGATGGGCCTGTTGCTACGAAAGTTCGTACGCTTCCAATAAAACGAATTGCCACCTATGCTGCTGCAGCCGTTACCGTTGGCTTACTGATGTGGATGCCAATACAGAATGGCGCATTGGACAAGGGCAAAATATTGGCGCACCAGTTCAACCCTTTTCCTACAAACGCAGAAGTTGTTTATTCAGCTCGTCAGTTTGACGAAGGTTGGATTAACAAAGGTTTTGAACGGGAAGATGCTCTTGGAGCCAAATTCGAGAAGGAATACCTTTCACTTTATCTCGCTAAAAACGCGGCCAAACCAATTGTGGTTAAAACAGACGCTGTACCTTCAACCGAAGTTCATATTGAAACCGAGGAATCAACCTCTTCTATTAACGAGAATGCGTCATCATTCAAAGTGCTCGCAGCTACGTTCAATACTAAAAATGAAGCTGCTGATTACGTTGCTGAAATGATTAAACGAGGATTCGGAGCCGAATACGCTGGCAGAGACAATTCTGGTCATTTGGTTGCTTATGGAGCGTATGACTCCTTAGCTGACGCTAAGAAAATGCTGTCTTCGGTAAGTCTTTCTAATAAGGAGGCGCGTATCGTTTCAGGAAGCTGATTCGTCTTTCTACTTTTCCTCAACCTTCTTCCCTCTTGCCTTCCCGTACAATTTGATGGCAAGCATCATTACAATTGCAAGAATGATTAGACTTCCGAGTCCGAAAATCCATGAAACGGAATTCTTCAGAACGACTACGAATACAATGGCGAATAGGAAAAGTGTAGCCACTTCATTCCAAAGGCGAAGTTTGACTGAACTCCAAGCTTCTTCATCATTCTGAAATTTTCGAAAAATATTTTGACAATAGAGCTGGTACAGAAACAATCCACCAACCATACTTAGTTTCACGTGCATCCAAGGCATACTTAAATAACCTGGGGCATAAACTATCATCCAAGTTCCGAAGACAATGGTAAGAATGGCTGATGGCCAAGTGATGATGTACCACAGCCGCCATTCCATCAGCTTATATTGGTTCTCTAGAATAATCCGAGCAGGCTCCTCTTTTCCTCGCGCTTCAGCGTGATAAATGAATAACCTTATTATGTAGAATAGGCCCGCGAACCACGTTGTAACGAAAATGATGTGCAGCGCTTTGATGTAAAGAATATTGAATTCGAGATTCGATAAAAATTCCATTTTGTAAATATATCAAACGTGTTTTGCCACCTCTCCATTGTGCCTCCTAATCTCCCTTCTTATTTCAGAATACGAGTCGTAAGGAGCACCCAGTTTATGATTTGCGATACTAATCTCATAAATCCGTGTCCATTGGGCAAAAAGGTCTCTCAGTCCAAGCCAAAGTGGTGTTTTCGGGTCGTAAATGTGGCAAGGTTCAGAGTTAACCCCATTCACTTCAATTACCTTGAAATTACCTTTTTTGAGTTCTTCCATAGACTCGGTTCTAATATCGAAGCGACCGATATAAAAACCCGCTATCTGCTTAGAAAGATTGTCAAAGACCGCTTCAAAATCTTCCGAAATCAGATGGTTACCGTTGGTGAAAGTCGTACCAAGCATGTGGTTTCCAATCTTTACGATTTGGATTTTCTCTCCCATAGCCGGGATTTCACTTAGTCTATCAGCAAACGTTCTTAGATGCACTTTATAGCTAAGCCGCGTTCTAAGATTGGCCAAAATCAACTGCAAAAGCGTGCTTTTTCCATCTCCGATTACCACGGGAAAATCTTTAATTACAACCGAAGTGATTTTTCCCACAGGTTCGCTGGGATGACGGCTATAAAGTATTCCCAGTTCTAGCGGAAGGTTTTCATAAACCTGAAGCAGCATTTTTTCATCGGCAGCTGAAATGGCTTGAATCAATTCCACCTCGGTTAGAATGATTTTAACCCCCCTTCCCCGCTCTCCCATATCCGGCTTGATTATAAGCGGGAACGTCATCTTCTTTTGAACGAGCTGTTTGGAAATATCCTCAAAGGCACTATTCGACTCAATGAAAATGGTGTTGGGCAAGTACCTATCAGGCACGAGTTTGGTGACATCCGTTTTGGAATAAGCTACGAGCCCACCGAACCTCATACACGGGTTGGCAGCACTAAAGAACACCCATGCACGAGCTTTTATCGCCAAGAAAAACCAATAGACTGCCACAGGAAGGTAAACGACTCGCCAAGCCCAGAATTCCCATCGCACTAAACGCTGCAACCATATGTGCAGTCGAATCTGAAATGGTACAGGATTCATAGGTTAGCCGTTGACTTCCTGGTTTCGATAAGCAAGTGTGGAATAGGCAACACCAAAAGAATCTTCAAGCTGAAAATCCGACTGCTCATCTTTAATGAGGATACGAATAAGAGCCATATGGTGGATCGCATGTTCCAGCACATAAAGCAACTCGCGCGAAAGCGAGGAACCGACCGAAAGAATTTCTGATGAAGCAGATGACATTTCTGCCAACGCTTGTAGTGGGAAATCCACTTTTAGAGTTTCAAGTTCAGATACAATTTGATTAATCATCAAACTAGCATGGTCAGCACTCGATTCCAAAAGAACATCACGGTTTCGAGCATCATAGTTAACATCTGTTTTCGCCTGAAATAGACATTGGTAAAACTCCAACGTATGTCTCACATGTTGTCCAACAGAAGCGTTTCCTTTTAGATTGACATGGGTATAGACTCGTTGATCTATACTTAACAAAACCCCTTTCAAGCGCTGAAGCGTTTCAATATTTAGTTGCCTCAAAGCGGTTACGTTCTGGTCTTCTACCATTCGTAGGCTACTCCTAGATTATAGCTTGGTGCCGCAGCCACCATATTGCCCATTCCGAAGTAAACGGCCGCATTAATATGCACCTTTTTGATCTTCTGAATAAACTTCAATCCGTAGCCGATGAATTGCTGATTGTTTGGATAGAGCGATGTGTGAAGATCACGGCCGTTTGGGTGCAAACTCACACTCGTTGAGTCCGCTGAGTTTACGACTGGAGTCACGTTATTGTCGAAGCTTCCGTTCTGCACGGAAAACCTCCCGGCAACATTCAGAATGAAGTACGTTTTCTGATTCCAAGAATAGCCTAGCTCAAAATTAAGGTCTGCTTCGTGGCTATAATTATTCAAGCGAATACGATAACCAGCATCTAGCAGTGTATAAAATTTTCCGCTCAAAAAGGACGTTCCTACACTTAAGTAAGGATGGAAAACCCATGTGTTTGCTCCGGTTCGTAAAGCGGTAATTGAATCGTATTTCGATACGTTGGCCTCCACATTTAAACCTGCGGAAAACAAAACCCGCTTATTAATGATGTTATACTTAAAGCCAAGCATCACATTATTAAGACCAAACAGCCCTCCAGACTGAATCGTATCTTGAAAATAGGTAGTGTCTGCACTTGATATTCTGTCTCCAGTTGAGACGTATTTGAAGGGCAAGTTGGCAGTCATTGTCAATCGGTCTGTCAATCCAAAGTCAAGATACAACTGTGATGTAAAGTCAGTGACGGGCCTTCTCAAATCCGTCAATTTTCCTTCATCATTAAAAAACTTGCTGTAACCAACGTAGGTAAAACCAAGTTGAGCATATCCACTGTTCTTTTTTCGAGGCCATGGGCCTCCAGCACTTGCCGATTGTGCTACTATGAAAACCAAAAGTATTAGCGTAAATAATCTCTTCATGCGGTTTTTTTACTGCAAACAAATGTAGGCAACCGATTTATTGTTGAAGCCGTCACCCCGACAATAATACAAGAACCATTTTTAAGCATTCTTTAGAAGCGAAACTCCGTTACTTGAATTTCTGAAACTTACTAATCTTATTCATGTGGGTCAACTTCTTAAAGTAGCTTCCCATATTGACTGCAAGAATGAGATTGTGAGAATGATAACCTGTGCCTTGTAGATTGTAATGAAACATGTACCGAATTGTCATGCTACCACGCACAATCCAAGTACGAGCAGCAACTGTTGCAACGAATCCGGTAGACACTGAACTTCCTGCAATTTGTGCGCCATAGCCAGCACCTAATGCCATTCCTATATTTGAACGAAAGTCTCGAGTTGAATAATGCCCGAGACTAGCTTCAAGAACCGCAGGAATGTGTGCATAGAAAAACGTTTCCGGAATCCAAGAGTCTTTAACATGGGCGCCAAGTGTAAGCGGAAGCGTTGCAGCTAAAGAAAAGTCAGCGTACTTGTTGATGATATTTATCTGCGGATTATAAAAAAAGCCAAAAGCAGGGCTGACATTCTTCTTTACACTAAGTAAATGTGCTGAAGCTCCGATGGAATTTCTCCAACGGTCTTTCAGTGTCCTTTTTTTTTGCGCAAATCCAATGCTGGGAAGCATGAGGATGGCAAGTGAAATTACCAGACGATTCAAAGCTTTCAGGTTTTTGGTCGTGTTCAATACGAAAAGAAATAGGAATGGTTACCAAGGCGAAAATTCAGAATTTATTCTAGTTGAATTTGGTAATGGAAGGCTTAAAAATATTTCAATACAAAATCAAAAAAATACCAGGGTGAATGTGAAGCAATTCGTTTGATTCATATTTATATTTGTAAAGATAAATACGGGATTTATGGTTTCATTTGACGATACTGAAATTGCATTCTCTGATAAAACAGATGCTGAGTTAATTCGGGGGCGTTTACTGTTCACAATAGTTGGTAATTCAACCCTTGTTGCTATTGGTAAAGCGTGCCTAAACCTTGCATTATCTATTCGGTTTCCTATCAACAGTATTGTTCGAAAAACGGTATTCAATCACTTTTGCGGTGGAGAAAACATTGCCGAGTGCGAATCGACCATTGAACAACTGCACAAAGCTGGAGTTTTCTCTCTTCTAGATTACTCCTCTGAAGGAAAGGAAACTGTGGATGAGCTTGATGGCTCGACCCAGGAAATTCTTGCCGCAAATACCGCAGGCACCAGGGACTCTAGAATCCCTTTCTCAGTATTCAAACCCACAGCAATATTTCCAAACCAATTGTTGGCTAAAAAGAATTCAGGAGCACAACTCAGTCAAGCCGAAATGCATGACTGGGAAGTATCAAAAAAACGGATGTCGGTAATTTGCTCGACAGCCAAACAGAATAACGTTCCAGTTTTAGTAGATGCAGAAGAAACCTGGTATCAAAACGCGGTTGACGAGCTTGTGGAAGAACAAATGGAACTTCATAATAAAGAGGACACCATTGTTTATACCACAATTCAGCTGTATCGAAAAGACCGACTAGAATACCTCAAGAAAAGTCTTAAAAGGGCACAACAAAAAGGCTATCGTTTAAGCGTAAAACTTGTTAGGGGCGCTTACATGGAAAAGGAACGGGAACGTGCTAAATTACAGGGATACCCATCACCCATTCATGAAACCAAGGCTGACACGGATAAAGACTACGATGCAGCTTTAAAATTCTGTCTTGACAATTACCCAAATATTCAATTGATTGCGGGCACCCACAACGAAGATAGCTTGCTATGTCTTACCGAGTTAATCCATCAGCGTAAGCTTGAACCCAACGACAAGAACATCTTCTTTTCTCAGCTGTATGGCATGAGCGACAACGTCAGCTATAATTTAGCATCTGAAGGATACAACGTGGTAAAATATGTGCCATATGGACCTATACTTGATGTACTACCTTATCTAATAAGAAGAGCTGAAGAGAACACTTCAATTGCCGGTCAAACAAGTCGCGAATTATCGCTTATCATTAAAGAAAAGGCAAGGAGACGGGCTTCATAAGTCCTACGAGCCCATTGGTCGAAAACAAGAACATTCATAGCTTTTCACCGTAGACTCCTAGGTAAAACAAATCTGTCGGGGGAAATTGGGAAGTAGCAAATTTGAATCGTTGGCGCCAAGTGCCGAAATGAAGTCATTGCTGGATCATTTAGATCGCAGCACTCTCATACTAGATTCTAAGTTTCGCATCTTATGGTTTAACGAAAAAGCAGCGCGCGAGATGTATTCCTTTTTCAAGGAAGAACTAAAAACGGGTAATTCTTACTGGAACTATGTAAACCAAAACCAAAACAAACGGTTTATTCGAAATTTTAATGCGGCCATGAAAGGTCGAACAATTAGTGCCGAACAGAAGATTAACAAACCTGATAGCACTAGCACTAATCTTTGGATTGAAGGACGATTCAGCCCATTGCTAAATTCCGAAGGAGCTGTTTACGGTATAGTTTATTCTTACATCAATATATCAGATAGAAAACTTGCAGGGAAAGAAGAGCTTGCAAGAACGCAAGTTCTGGAGGCAGTAGATCATAACGATTCCCAGGCTTTCATTCTCCTAGACGATGTGAACCGAATATTGAGCCATAATAAATTGGCTGTGTTGATGTTCCCAGATTTTAATGAGATGAAGGAATATACCAATCAGAACGTACTTGAGCATGTTTATTCTGATTGGAAAACGGAGTTTGATGGCGGCATAAAAATCGCAAAGTCAGGTGGCTCTGTTGCCATTGAGTTTGAAAAACCAAACGATGAGCACGTAGTGATTGAAGTGCGTTTTTCTCCTGTTAAAAATGGGGTGACCAACGAGCCGATGGTTTCGATTTGGGCCTTTGATATTTCAGATAAGAGGCAGGCTGCAAATGATGTAAAACGGTCTGAAGAAAACCTCAGAGCCGTTTTCGATAGTAGCTCTCAAACCTTTTACTTACTTGATCGGAAGCTGAACATTTTGGCCTTCAATCAAGCTGCTGCTTGGATGGTTAACCAACAGTTTGGGTGCGAACTCCAAAATGGCTCGAATGCATTAGATATTACGGCCAAAGAAAACCTTGTTCAGTTTAGAGTTGAAACTGAACGAGCTTTTTCTGGCAGAAAGGTTCAGGTAGAAAAACACTTCTCTTTTAATGGAATTGAATACTGGTTTGATCGACACATTAACCCAGTAAAAAACGCGAAAGGTGAGATAGATAGAATCACCATTTGGTCTATAAATATTACTGACAGAAAAAAGGCGGAGAAGGCTCTTAAAGAAAATGAGTCGAAGTTTCGAAAATTAGCCTCTCTCCTGCCTGTAGGGATATATCAGGTGGATGTAAATGGTAACACCACTTACGTTAACGAAAGTCTTCAATTAATTATCGGGGCCGATTTAACCTCAATTTTAGACGGGAATTGGACAAATCAGATTCATGCATCGGATAAATCAATGGTACTATCTAGATGGAATACTGCGGAAAAAGTAAAAAAACCGTTTTCTCTCGAATATCGGTTCAAGAAACGTAGTGGTGAAGTAGTGTATGTATTAGAGCAAGCACAGCCGCTGTTTAACCATTTAGGTGAGTACCGTGGCTATCTGGGAACAGTTGTAGACGTTTCTGAACAGAAGCGAACTCAACTTTTGTTACAGGAAAAAAAGGTTACCGAGAACTCTCTCAGATTCAGATCAGACTTTTTGGCAAGCATGAGCCATGAGATAAGGACTCCACTCAACGGGATAATGGGATTGAGCGAAATTCTTCTTGATTCAAAGCTGGATTCAGAACAAACCTCCAAATTGCAGAACATACTAAGCGCCAGCAAAGATTTGAGATCAATAGTAAATGACGTTCTTAATCTTTCTGAGTTGGAGGCTGGAAAAGTAATCTTGCAGAAAGAAATATTTAACGTCTCAGACTTAATTGAAACAATTGCCGAACGTTATGAGCCCGAGGCAAAAGCAAAAAAACTGACCCTTTCGTTTGACACACCGGATATTCCGATTACGCTAGAATCAGACAGGCGAAGGCTCACTCAGGTTCTTTCCAACCTCGTTAGAAACGCAATCAAATTCACTGAAAAAGGCTCTGTTTTTGTTTCTGTAGTTCTTAAAGACAAGAATCAAGTTCTCTTTGAGGTAAAAGATACTGGACCAGGAATTCCAGCCAAAGACCAAAAAAAACTTTTTAAGGACTTTTCGCAACTTCAACACACTACCGCACAAAACCTTGAAGGAACGGGGCTTGGTCTTTCCATCAGTAAGAAAATGATGCACCTTTTAGGTGGCCAAATTGGGGTAAAAAGTAAAGTCGGAAACGGAAGTACTTTTTGGTTGTCACTTGCCTTCAAAGACCCAGAAAGTCATGCTGCAAAAGGAACTGTCAAACCCACACTGAAGCAAACCAAGAAAAAGATTGACGGTATCCGTGTCCTCTTGGTTGAAGATAATCTAATCAATCAACAAGCTTTTAAGATTATGCTTCAGAGAATGGGGTGCAAAGTTGACGTTCTTTCAAACGGAAAACAGGCCGTTGAGAACTTTGGAAAAGGAACCTACGACATCGTATTTATGGATATTCAAATGCCAGAAATGGACGGTTTAGAAGCTACCACCACGATAAAAAAGCAATTTGAAAAGGTGCCCCCAATTATTGGTCTTAGCGGTAATATACTTCAAAGAGATAACGAGGGAAACCTCAAATCTGACATGGATGATCTTCTGCTCAAACCAGTTGTTTCCAACGACATTGAGCGAATGATTAAGAAGTGGGTGGCTTAATTACATAAGCAATTCACCATCCAACTGTGCAGGAATTCTCAGCCAGTTTTCCGGAACCGTATGTTTCGTTTCTACCCAATGACCAAAAGTATTTTCGTGAGCCTTAACATCTTTTGCTAGCCAAGAATCTGGTGCAATTACAATCTTAGGCTCAGATAGCCAAGCACCCCACCAAGAGAATGTACTGTTGGGTATGATATGATTTGAGCAATGGGACATCAGCCGCATGTAATCCATAGGGTCTTCCAATTTTGGGACAATACGATGCGCTACATCGAATTTCATATTATCCGTAATCCACTCAAGCTCATCTGAAAAAATTAATAGAGTCGGATTCCCGATGATTTCCTGAATTTTTTCAATTGCCCTGTAGAAATACTCTTTTGAGCAAATGTTATGGAGTGAATTCCCAATAAAATCTCCTCGCCTAATGCTAATAGCAACGGTATTTGAGTCTATGGCCTCCGCAATTTCTTTTACACTTTGGGAGATTAGAGGCTGGAACCGCAGTTCCTTTCTTACGTCCTTTTCAAAATCCTTGAAAAACAACTCTGATGTAAAATACCCCTCTACATAGCTGTTCTTATAAGGGTGCAGTAAGTCTAAGTCAACCTTGCTGAGGTCTTCAAAAACTATTGCTTTTTTGTGCTTAGGAGCAACAGAATCTCTAAGAAGGTTCCATCGATAACTCAAAAAGTCGGGGGCATTTTTAGACTTGATATATTCTACTTCCTCTTTAGTAGCAAACGCAGCGGATATATTAAACCTGTCTAAGATGTAGGGTCGGTGTGTCGAGTTTTCCTCATACCAACTCAAGTCTAACTTTAACTCAGTACCAATACGCTTTGAAGCGGCAAGAGCGTAAGCGTACTGAAACATTTGATTTCCAGGTCCCTGAAATATCTTAACAATCATCCGACAGTCTTAAGAATTCAACTGTTGGAAGGCGATGTAAGCCATCAAACCAGTTCCAATCTCCAAACACCTTTCGTCCACATTGAAAGTAGGTGTATGTAACCCCGAAGTAAGGCCTTTGGCTTCGTTTCCTACTCCAAGACGATAAAAACACCCTGGCATGTGCTGAGTGTAAAAGCTAAAATCTTCGCCTGTCATGCGCATTTCTAGGTCAACCACATTTTCTTCGCCCAAATAATCTTTGGCAGCGTTTTGAGCAAATTCAGTTACAGCCTCATCATTGTATACAAATGGGTAACCAACATCTACTCGAAAGTCACAACTGGCACCCATAGAAGAGGCCATTTCTTCCGCCATTTTCTTCATGATGATGTGCGCTTCTTTACGCCATTCCTCATCCATCGTTCGGAAAGTTCCTTGTACATGAACTTCGTTAGGAATAACATTGGTAGCTCCATTTGCATGAACGCTTCCGAAGGAAAGCACACACGGAACACCTGGCTTGGTTCTGCGACTGACCACCTGTTGCAGTGCCACAATGATATGCGAAGTAATCAGAACTGGGTCGATTAAATAATGCTGTAGGGCCGCATGCCCGCCTTTTCCGGTAACCGTAAAATGCACTTCATCTGCGGAAGCCATGTATATCCCCGAACGAAAACCGACTTTTCCAACTTCCAATTCCGGCAATACGTGTTGTCCAACTATAGAGCTTGCCTTGGGGTTTTCCAACGCGCCTTCCTTGATCATTAATGAAGCACCGCCAGGCAACCGTTCCTCACCAGGCTGAAATATGATTTTCACCGTTCCTTCAAACTCATCTCGTAGCGAATGAAGCGTTTTTGCCACGCCCATAACGCACGAAGTATGTACGTCATGACCGCAAGCATGCATCACTCCCTCGTTCTTCGATTTATACGGAACATCATTCGCTTCGATTATTGGAAGTGCGTCCATATCGCCACGAAGTGCAATTACTTTGGAAGATGGGTTTTTTCCTTCAATATGGACTACAATCCCAGTTTCCACATACCCATTTTTGTAGGGTATTCCCCACTTATCTAACTGAGAAGTAACAAATTTACTTGTCTCGTACTCCTTAAATGAAAGTTCAGGATTAGCGTGTAAATATCTGCGGATATCAAGAATTTCACTCGCGTTAGCTGCAACTAGTTGTTTTATTCTATCCTTCATTATTTACTGAAAAGTAGTTTTACTGCGGCCAGCATCATCACTGCTCCGAAAATCTTTTTAACCACTCGTTGGTCCATAGAAATGGAAAGTTTGCTCCCAAAATAAGCCCCAAAAATGAAGGCCGCAGCAATAACCAATGCAGCGGTAATATTGGCGTTTCCGCTTTTGTAGTAGTTATAGAAACCAAGCAAGCCAATAGGCGGAAGCATAAGTGCCAAACTAGTTCCTTGCGCCATGTGCTGCGAAAATCCAAGGAAAAAAACCAATGCTGGAACGATGATTATTCCTCCCCCAACACCCACAAAACCGCTGGCAAAACCTGCTGCTAGCCCTATTAGCAACAGGATAAGAATCATTGAAACACTCATATTTTGCTTTTTGGGTTCGCTCATTTTAGAAATCCGTACTCAACGAAATGTACCAGAATCCATCGTTAATCTTGCGATTCTCAACTCCCCATGCATAATCTACGCGGACAAAGTACCCAAGAAACTTGGTACGCGCCCCAAGACCAAAGCCGCCAACGATAGGCTCTCTTCTATTTTTAACCGTAATGAGAATAGACCCTTGCTGAATTTCTTCTCTATTGAGCGAATTCTCTTCGGAGAAAGGTTGCAAACCAGTCCAAGCAGTTCCAATATCTCCGAATCCAATAATTTGGAAATTATAAAGGAAGTTTGACTTTATCGGACGATTAATCAAGTATCTGAATATTGGCCAACGTAACTCACTGTTTATCACTGCAAAACTGTTTCCGTTACGGATGTTTTGTGGATGGCCACGCATGTTGGTAGCCAAGGCCTGAAAACCATAATTCTGAGTAAAATCAACAGGGATATCATTGTTGTACGTTGGAGCAATCCATTGATCAACCCCACCAAGGAAATAGGCGATTTTCTGATTTCCGAAAGATGTACTGGCCGCTAATCTATTTGCCCAAATCAATTCTCGATGAACCTTGATATAATTACGAGCGTCAAAACCAATTACAAATAGGTTTTTCGCATCTGTATCTACCTCCTGAAAGTATTCTGCAAATATTTTAAGACGAGTGCCACGATATAAGTTAAGCCCCATCGGAAGCGTGTTATCAAACACGTATTCAAGCTTCAAACCACCTGTCCATTGGAGGTCGTCCGGACGCTCCAAGTTTCGGTCGTTAGTACTTTTGTAAATCGTTTGGTCGTTTCTCCCTAAAACGTTTCCGCGCAGTGCTGAGAAATCGCTGAAAGGCCAACTCACCTTATACGTAAGTGTATACGTGTAAACTTGCGCAATAGTAGAATTGGAGATTACATCTTCGATGGATTGTCGATGAAAAATCACCTGCTTATCCAATCTACGTTTAAAGTTTTGTGCAGAAACGAACACTTCGTTGGTCTTCAAATTTCCAGTTAACCGGAAACCCCCAACCACTTTATAATCATCCAAAACATCTGTAATTCCAGTTTTGAAAAAACCGTTAAGCCCCGGATTATTAAATGACCCTCCGCCCGTAAATGTCTGATAGGTGCTGTTTACGAAAGCATTATCGAGCTGGGTTACCACGTACTCACTTTTAAACGCTACGTCATAATTTCTTTGTGGCGGAAGCTGCATTTCTAAATTGACGTCCTTGACTGCTTCCAATGCGGCATGAAGACTGTCGATTCGAGCCATCACCTTCTCCCGCTTCTTGTCTCTTTTTGATTTTGGATCATCATCCGAGAGCAATCGAGAACCTTCGTTGGTTTGTTGAGGCACGTCTTTCTCCTGAAACGCTTCTGAATTGAACTGGTAATCATAAATATTAATCTCGCCAGTATCCTTTGGTTTTGATTGGTTTGGTTGCTCTATCTGAGCTAATTGGGTAGTATCAGGCTTCTGTTCTTCCACAACCAAAATGGACGTTCGTTTACGCTTCTTTTTAGGTGGTTCAGCAGCTTTATTTCGGAAGCCTGAAAATCCAAGATCAATTAGAACTTCTGCTTTTTCAGCTTCGCGGTCTTTAACGGTAAGTCTGTAATTACCCTTGGCAAAAATGACTTCCGCAATTTTTCCATTCAGCGTATCAACATCATACTCCAATATGCTGCGCGGATACTGACTTAGCAGGCTAGAGCGCGTGAAATATGAATAATGAATACTGGTATCGATGTAGGCGATACTGCTATCTAATTTCGCCAAATAGCGATTAAAAACTCCCTGTTCGTCACTTAAATAGGACAGGCTATTTCCGTCATATTCCATTGGAGCGCGTTCATCTACAAAAGGTGTGCTGGTTACCCTTCGCAACGTTTGCTCGTTGGATTTCCGATCATAAATAAAGATGTCGTGATTGAGATTTTTCGGTAGCAGTTTTAAGTCGAACTGCTTGATTGTGTCGTTGTTCCTATCTGAACTAAAAATAACCTTGCTAGAACGGTCTATAAAGCGTGCGTCAACATCCGTAAAAAGGTCATCCGTTAACTTATCGTACACGTTAGAAATGATGTTGTAAATAAAAACATCCGACTTACCCATTTGAACGGCCGTAAAAACAAACTCTCGTCCATCATCAGAGTAATCGACAGACAGAATTTTCTCAAAATTGAAAAGCTCCCGTGTTGTTCGCTTTTTAGTCTGCAAATCGTAAAGAATCAACTTAATCTTGCCTTTGTGCTCGGTAATGATGGAAACAAGCTTTCCGCTCGGATGCCATGCTATTATCGGGTAACTGTGGTCTTGTTGCGTATGCGCTCGATAGCCTTGGCGATAAATAGTCTTCTTTTTCTTACTCTGAAGGTCTCGTAATTTGACCCTAATCTTACCCATATCGTTCCACACGTACGCAAGCTTTCGTCCATCTGGGCTTAATTTGGGATGCTCAATTGCACAGTATGGCTGGGCACGTTTTCGGACACGATTTAATGGTTTCCCCTCAGGCAGGCTTTGCTTTTCTTCCTGCTTGTAATACATGCTATCATAATAATGCAGCCATTCAGCAGCCAGGTTTTTAAGCGAAACACCAAGGACGAAAAGGAATCCATTATCAGCATTTCGGCTTACGCGTGTCATGTATAGGATATTGCTAATGACCGACTTGCCATAGCTTTCAACCACGTATTTCCATATAGAATGGCCGCCATAGCGCGCATCCTTTCCCGTCAATTGCCCGAACTTTTCCCACCGACCGGACATCACGGCATCCTTCACCTCATTATTGACTTCCGTGTTCCATTCGGTTGAGAGATAAGAAACCAAACCTTCCACGTACCACTCTGGGAGATTGAGCAATGTATTATTCCGAATTACATCCTTGAAACTTCCGCCATACATCATCTGATCGAGCATTACTCTCGCTAGTCCAGCGCGTAATTGCTCTTCATAATTCTTGTAATCACCATCGAAGTGAAGAATCAGCTTCGTTCCAACAATAGTTGTGATTCCACCTGTGTTGTACTGCTGATCGGTTACCAACCCGATGTTGCTCTGCTTTTGCTCTGAAAGCTTGTTGTAAATGATGATTTGAAACCGCTTATCGAGGGTAAAATCGAAGGTCTTTTCAAGGTCTCGAATGGCACGATCGCTCGCGCGCATGGTGTACTCTGCCAATTCGCCACCACCCAAATAAAAGTAGACGTCAAACCGATCGAAACGATAGAAGAACCAGTCTGTTTTCTCGTACTGAACTCGGTTCTTTCCGAATTCCATTTGCGAACCGTTGTAGAACTGGGCAAATGCCGAAGACGATACAAACAAGAACATCACAAAACAAAAGGCGGAAAGCCAATTGGTTTTTGAGTTTAAGAGTGGTTTATAGTCTTGCTTCATTTTGAAGGAACGTAAAGATACAGTTTCTCGTTCCCGCGGAACTCAATGTTTTAACTAGAGAGTAACCAGAATAGTGTACGAATGGTTCTAATTTTCTTTCGAACAGGAAGCCAAGCGGCCAGAACGTTAATTGTAGTTACAACTAGAAAGACCGAAATAGATATTACTTACGGCTTCCGTTTCTCCAGCCCTCGACCATTGTGAGGAAAAGCCAACGAACGGAAAGGCTTAGTTTTTAGAGATGGTTTCTTGACGGTTCGCATAAAAATCCACGTACACTTGGCTTCTTCCTCGGTAAGTTCAAGCAGCGTATAGCCATGGTCTATCGTATTTAGAAAGTGCAAGTGTCGATTACTCTTGAGGCCCTTAAGATAAGGAACTGCCAGTTTTGCTGTCAACTTTCCACGCATTTCATCCAGATTGGGCGAAGATATACTTGGCGTGACAAACTCAACTCCCACAACTCCTTTCCCTGTCTTTCGGTTGTATGCGTTTCTATCCATCGGATTGCGGACAATATCAATACCCCAAGAAGTGTGGATGTCGCCTGTAATCACGACTAGGTTGCGAACCGTGTCTTGCCCCACGATGTCGAGAATGCGGCCGCGGTCTCCTTCATATCCATCCCACGCATCCATATTATAGCGTCTGTCCCCTGCAATTTTGCCTAAATCCATTGGGGCAAACATCACATCGTTGACCAACACCCGCCAATGTGCATCTGACTTAGCCATTCCATCGAGTAACCAATTACGTTGTGTAGTTCCAAGCATGGTGCGGGCTGTATCGAAACGAAGGCTGTCTGTAAAATCATCGAGTGGTGCGTTACGCCCTTCAACGCGGCCATCAATCATGAAGAATTCGGCCATACTGCCATAACGCAGTTTTCGATATAGCTTATTAGTTTCTGTCTGCCGTTTGATGGGAATCCATTCAAAAAAAACCTTTCGCCCAATGGACTTGCGCTTTTCCCAATCGTCCTCATCAGCCTGATGATTCTGTGCTCCACCTGCATACGTGTTATTGGCAAACTCGTGGTCATCCCAAATGGTGATGAAAGGGTGCAACCGATGTACTTCTTGCAGGTTAGAATCGAGGCGATTCTGTGCATAGCGGCTACGGTAATCTTCCAGAGTCAATATTTCTGTATTAGGGATATGCGGCCGAAGTGCGGTTTTTCGCGTACCATATTCGTAGATGTAATCACCCAGAAAAATGACCGCATCAATATCGTTCCGCTTGGCAATGTGACCGTAAGCATTAAAATATCCCATCTGATAATTGGCACAGCTGGCTACAGCAAACCGCAGAGCTTCTCCGTTTTGGCTTGCGGTTCGTGTACGGCCAATGGCGGAAGAATCGGTGGCTGTGTAAAAACAATAGAAATACGTGGTAGATGGTTCCAAACCTTGTTGATCTACCTGTACCGTAAAAGCCGAAGCCGACTCGGCAACCAGCTCACCTCCGGCTACCACATTTTTGAGCGTTGTATCGGTGGCAACTACCCAATTCACCTTAACGGTATCGGTTAATTCTTTGGGCAGAACCTTGCTCCAAAGCACCACGCTATTCGGTTCTGGATCACCGGAGGCCACCCCAAACGGAAATAAAGATTCAGTGGCACGAGCCAGTTTGATAATGTCGGGATGAAAAATATTCTGTGCCTGTGTTGTTGCCGAAACGGCAAGTATCATCAGAAACGTATAAAGGAATCGCATGAGAATGAGGTTGTGAACTTGACGGGGCGCGAATGTAATGGCAATCAAAGAATAAACGGAACTGGTTTTAGATTCGGCTTACTCCCCCACAATCCTCACCGTTTCAGCTGGCCGAATAATCTTTCTGACTGGAAGCCAAGCGGCCAAAAGGCCAATTGTAACGACAACTAGAAAGACAGAAAGCACGTCCATCGGCTGCACTTCCACGGGATAGGACTGAACGATATAATTCCCTCCTTGGTTGAGTTTGATAAGATCAAACTGAATCTGTACAAAGCAAACAAGCAAGCCGAGAACCAATCCGCCAACCGCACCTATTAAGGAAATGAAAATACCTTCCAAAATGAAAATACGTTGAATGAGTTGCTCGCTGGCGCCCATGCTGCGTAGAATATTGATGTCCTTTTTCTTTTCGAGAATGAGCATGGTGAGCGAACCAATCACATTGAAAATGGAAATCATAAGAATGAATGAAAGAATCATGAACACCGCCCATTTCTCGCTCTTCATAATCTTGTACAGAATTTCGTTTTGCTGAAAGCGGTCTTTAACCACGTAATCTGAACCAATTTTCTCCTGAATTTCTTCCCGAACAGATTCCATGTCGGCCTTGGGGTCCAATGCCAATTCCAAGGATGACACGCGGCCTTCATGGTCGAGCAATTCACGGGCGAATTTGATAGGTGTGATTACATAAGTCAAATCAAAATCTGCCTGGACGGAAAACACACCAGTGGCATAAATCTGTTTGATATTGAAGACTTTTGAAGGGTCGATGCTGGAGCTTGAACCACGCTTCGGAACATAAATCTGTAGCGGATTGATTGGGTCATTCACATTGGCCGAAAGATGATAGGCTACTCCCGAACCCAGCAAAGCTGCTGGAGCGCCATTCACATGCATGAACGCATCGCCATCAACCACCATGCTGTCCATATCTGTAAGTTCCAGAAAATTATCAGAAACCCCTTTAACGCGAGCGAAATACTGCTTATCGCGGTAGCGGATAAGACAACTTTCCTCCAACACTTCCACATATCCTATTACGCCTTCGGTTGCCAGAATTTCATCAATCGGAATGGAACTCAGTTCCAGCGTTTTCCCTTCTGCTGGCGTGACAACAATGGGAGCTTCAAACACATTGTAGAGTGAAATGACCAAGCCTTCAAATCCGTTGAAAACGGAAAGGACAATTACCATGGCCGCAGTTACAACCGCGACTCCAGCGACCGATATTCCCGAAACGATATTTATCGCATTGTGCGACTTCTTAGAAAAGAGGTAGCGCTTGGCTATGTGAACGGGTAAGTTCAAAAGTTGATTATTCCTTCAAAAGATCATCAATTCGTTCAATTTGATCCAGCGAATCATCAATATAGAAATGAAGGTCTGGCGCAATT
>JBLIGB010000005.1:0-29082 GCA_047636795.1 Bacteroidia bacterium
AGAAAGGAGCTTACTATTTTTGGTGATGATTATGAGACAGAAGATGGAACGTGTGTAAGGGACTACATACATGTGGTTGACCTTGCTAAAGCACACCTACAAGCTCTTCGGAAACTAGAAGCCGAAACGAGTAAAAGCAGCTACGATATTTTTAATATTGGAACAGGAAAAGGAAGTAGTGTCTTGGATGTTGTAAAAGCCTTTAAAACCGCAACTGGTATTTCCATCAACTACAAAATTGGTTCAAAAAGAGAAGGTGATATTACGGCCGTTTACGCTGATACAAGTAAAGCTAACATCCATCTTAATTGGAAGGCCGAATTGGGCTTAGAGGAGTCTCTTAAATCCTCATGGAATTGGGAACAGAATTACAGAAGCAGAAATACATGAAAACAATTATCATAACAGGAGGAGCTGGTTTCATTGGCTCGCACGTAGTAAGAAGATTTGTAAATAACTACCCTGATTACAAGATTGTAAACTTGGACGCACTGACTTACGCAGGCAATCTGGAAAACTTGAAAGATGTTGAGAAGGCTCCGAATTATGTTTTCGAGCATGCCGATATTACAGATCCAGTACGGTTGAAAGAAGTCTTTGAGAAGTACCAGCCGGAAGGAGTTGTGCATTTGGCGGCAGAATCTCATGTAGATCGTTCCATTTCAGGTCCTATGGCATTTATCCAAACCAATATTTTGGGTACAGTAAATCTGCTTACGGCAGCTAAGGAACTTTGGGACGGAAACTGGGAAGGAAAGCGATTCTACCATATTTCAACTGATGAAGTTTATGGATCGTTAGGAGATGAAGGCTTCTTCTATGAAACAACAGCTTATGACCCGCGAAGTCCTTATTCTGCATCAAAAGCAAGTTCGGATCACTTGGTTCGGGCTTATTATCATACATACGGTCTGCCAGTTGTTATTTCTAACTGCTCTAACAATTATGGACCTAACCACTTTCCAGAAAAGTTGATTCCCTTGGCTATCCACAGGATCCAGAATAATGAGGAAATTCCTATTTACGGAAAAGGAGACAATATTCGAGATTGGCTTTATGTTGAAGACCATGCATCAGCAATCGATGTGGTTTTTCATAAAGGAGGATTAGGAGAAACCTACAATATTGGCGGAAATAACGAATGGACGAACATAGATTTGATTCGACTTCTCTGCAAAATCATGGATGAGAAATTGGGGAAAGAATCAGGTTCCTCTGAAAAACTCATTACGTTTGTGAAAGACCGCGCTGGACACGATTTGCGCTACGCTATAGACTCAACTAAACTGAAAACAGAACTCGGCTGGGAGCCAAGTCTTACTTTTGAAGTAGGTCTTCCCAAAACGGTTGATTGGTACCTAGACAATGAAGATTGGCTGAATAGCGTTACTTCTGGTGCGTACCAAAACTATTCTAAGCAACAATACCAAGAAAGATAATGTACCAAAGCCCTTTTCATTCAACTGACATCAGTAAATCTACATTTCTAATAACGGGAGGAGCCGGGTTTGTTGGCTCAAATATTGCCCGATATTTGATGAAGTACGGTGCTGGAAAAGTGAAGGTTTTAGATAATCTAAGCGAAGGTAAAATTGAAAATATTCAGCCTTTTCTGGATGAACCAAATTTTGAATTTATCAATGGAGACATTTGCAACTCTGAAACGTGCAGAAAAGCATGTGATGGTGTTGACTACATATCTCATCAGGCAGCTCTGGGGTCCATACCTCGCTCACTGGCCACTCCATTGTTGACCAACGAAGCAAACGTTACAGGATTTTTAAACATGCTAACCGCAGCTAAGGATGCTAAGGTTAAGCGGTTCGTTTATGCCAGCTCATCTTCTGTTTATGGCGATAGTCAAAAACTGCCCAAAGTTGAAGAGCATATCGGTGATCCACTTTCACCTTACGCAGCATCCAAGTTTGTTAATGAAGTGTATGCAGGCGTTTATGCTCTTAACTATGGAATAGAGGTAGTTGGATTACGTTACTTCAATATTTTCGGCCCTAATCAAAAGCCAGATGGACCTTATGCGGCAGTAATTCCATTGTTTATAGATGCTTTGCTAAAAGGAGAGTCTCCTTTTATAAATGGTGATGGCGAGCAGTCTCGCGATTTCACGTTTGTAGAAAATGCTGTGCAAGCAAATATCAGAGGAATGTTTTCTCAAGTTGAGGGTGCGGCTGGCAAGGTTTACAACATTGCTTTCGGGGAAAGAACTACCGTTAACGAGCTTTACTTCAACCTCAAAGATCTTGTTGGGTCAGATGTGAACCCAACGTATAGAGACCCAAGGCAAGGTGACGTTATAGATTCTTTGGCCGATATTTCTAAGGCAAAAGCGTTCCTAGCATATAACCCGCAAGTGAATATTAAAGACGGTTTGGAAGTGACCTTGAAATGGTTTGCCGATAACCAAGGGAATACGGCTACTGATTAAAGAACAACTCGTTTGCCCGCTGGGCGATGCACCTTCCGCGGTATTCAGAATTCTCTAGCGTTGTTCGCAGGTTAGTTCCTGCATTCAATCTGCTCTGAACAACATCCTCCGCCATTTCATCAAAGGAAGAATATGACCTCTCATCAAGGCCAATATTAGAATATGTGGCATCAGTAAAAGCAATGTTTCCATACAAGTTGATAAACACCTGAGTTGCAGAATAAGCAATTGATGACCGCATTGACGGGTACTCAGGAGTTGCTGGATTGATAATTAATGACTCCCAGTTAGGGTCAGAAGCTCCTTGAACTACAGTCAACGGTCTAGGTCGGAAATAGGTGTATTTCAACTTGTAAGTTGATATGTAAGTATCAGCCATTGCTATGGAAAGTTGGGTCCAAGCCGTTACCGTTTCCTTACCATTCAATAAATTCACTTCTACCAATTGTTTCAGAATGGAAATGTAGTAGACTGGAACCGTAAAATCTCCATCGCGATTCTCCCAAAAAACGGCAGTTTCTTCATCTGAAGCAGCCAAGCTCTGACTTATTGAAACCAGCTCATTAATGTCATCATTATAGGCTGCTCCAGCTTTAGAAGAAACTGCAGCTGGAAACCTTGGATTGCATAATACTGCCAATTGACTTTCATTGAATGTAAAAGGTCTTAACTCACCCCAGCAAAGAAATTCTGGTTCGCTAGAGGAGCCTGGTGTTGGCCGCCAATTCCCAGGTTCTGTTGGCATTGTAACCGAACAGTTTCCCATGTCTGTATAACCATCACCATCCATCCAAACTTTTATGGTCTCTCCCATTACATTGCGCAAGGCTCTAGAACGACTAATTACCGATTCCGCAATACCAAGTTTTATGTATTCCCGTTCATGATCCGAGTACGTGGATGAAATTACAAGATGAACATTCTGAGGCGCATCTTCATACAATCTTAGCAAACAAGTTGTAATGGCCGATTCCGCAATTACTCCGTAGTTTTATGTCTGATTTGGATTTGGTAATGGGAGCACATCCAGCCCTTCTAGTTGACCAACCAAGCTTCGCATATCGTCAAAACCAAGTGCGTAGCCTTCGTAGTAAGCGATACTGGAATAAGCTAGGATACGCGAAGCTTCAGCCCTTAATGTATTAGTGAATCGGATAATAGCGCTGAGTTGCTCTAACCATTCTGCAACATGAGAAGGCGAAGTAATTTCGGGCGATACCGACATTCTTTGCACACGGTCTTCTTCGCAGCCAGTTGTTGGAATAAGAATAATAGCAATTGCAAAAAGCCAAAATAGACTTGGTTTTTTGAAAGACATCCTCAAAATTTTGAATTTTCAAGGTGATGAATTATCCCTCAGAGGATGTTTCAATCTGACGGTTCACCTTTTTCAATAATCCCGATAAAACGCGCCCAGGTCCAACCTCAGTAAATGAAGTAGCCCCATCACGAAGCATTTGGTTCATCGTTTGCGTCCACTTTACTGGAGCAGTAAGCTGTGCAATCAAATTTGATTTGATAATATCGGGATTGGAAACCACTTGCCCCGTTACGTTTTGATAAATTGGGCATATCGGTTTGCTTACCGTTGCAGCATGAATAGCCTCTTCTAATTCCACCTTAGCAGGTTCCATCAATGGACTGTGAAACGCACCACCAACATTCAGCTTTAAAGCCCTTCTGGCACCTGCCTCAGTAAGCTTCTCACACGCAACGTCAATCCCTTTTATGGAACCACTGATTACAATTTGTCCTGGGCAATTGTAGTTGGCTGGCACAACAACTTCATCAATAGAAGCACAAATCTTTGCCACCGCTTCATCGTCCATTCCAAGAATTGCAGCCATTGTAGAGGGCGTCAATTCACACGCTTTTTGCATTGCTTGTGCACGCTTAAAAACTAACTTCAAACCATCTTCAAAGGTCAAAGCCTGATTAGCTACCAAAGCTGAAAATTCGCCAAGCGAATGTCCCGCTACCATTTCGGGAGCAAAATCTGGCAATGTTAATGCGCGAACGACCGAATGCAGAAAAATTGCAGGCTGCGTCACACTCGTTTTTTTTAAATCCTCGTCCGTTCCAGAGAACATAATCTCCGTAATGTTGAAACCAAGAATTTTATCCGCTTTGTCAAAGTATGCTTTGGCTCCGGCCGAACTTTCGTAAAGTTCTTTGCCCATGCCAATAAATTGCGAGCCTTGGCCCGGAAAAACGTATGCTTTCATTTAATTTTTTGAATTCAATTCCCGTAGTATTCTACGTAATTGTTCTCGGTTTCAACCAGTTTAATGTAGTGCAATTCTGCACCATGTTCAGCAATTAGTGGACCAAGAATCTTCCAAAACTCAATTACTAAATTCTCTGTCGAAGCAAGTTTGTCTTTCATAAAGTCAACATCCAGATTCAGATTCTTGTGGTCCACCTTATCAGTAACTTCAGTCTGTATGATACCGCTTAAAGCCTTCAAATTCATGACAAAACCAGTATCTGGATTTACCTCGCCCTTCACAGTCACAATCAGCTCAAAATTGTGTCCGTGCCAATTAGCGTTTGCACATTTCCCAAAAACCTCATCGTTCTTTTCCACGCTCCAATTCTCGTTAAAGAGCTTGTGCGCAGCATTAAATTGTTCCCTACGTGTTATGTAAATCATCTTTTAAAAACGGAGCGCAAATATAGAACGAATTAGGGCATAAACTCCAATGATTTAAGCACAGAATACAGAGCGTAATTTGGGCGTTCCCCGCAGTGAATTTGGCTTACGTAGTAAAAGCCTGAATGGCGGGGCGGGCTTTCCACTATATCCACGCCTGTGGCGTGGGATGCTGGTCCAATCCCTAACGCGAACTCCGAATTAAACCACATGCGTAATTCAACCTCATCACCCGCAGCTATTTACGGTAATAAAATAGCATATTGCTAACTCAATAATGGCTAAGAAAATCATTCCTCGTAAATCTAAACCTAGAGCAAAAAGGCCGTGGTATAAGCGGTTACTTCGTGCCATATTCATATTCGTATTCGGACTGTTTCTACTAAGCGTTGCCATTGTTGTTCTGTATCGGTTTGTGCCCGTACCAGTTACAATTCTTCAGTTAACGCGATGTGTAGAGCAATTTGAAAACGATAAACCAATTCGATTGAAAAAGGATTGGGTCTCGCTGGATAAAATCAGTAATAAACTTCAGCTTGCTGTCGTCTGTTCCGAAGATCAAAAGTTCCTCAATCACAATGGGTTCGATGTCGAAGCAATTGAAAAAGCCATCCAATATAACAGGAAAGGAAAGCGAGTTAGAGGAGCAAGTACCATCAGCCAACAAACGGCCAAGAACGTATTCCTTTGGCAAGGACGAACTTGGGTTCGAAAAGGGCTGGAAGTTTAT
Organism: Bacteroidia bacterium; assembly: GCA_047636795.1. Taxonomy (GTDB): domain Bacteria; phylum Bacteroidota; class Bacteroidia; order UBA10329; family UBA10329; genus UBA10329. The sequence continues at coordinate 5,827 of JBLIGB010000005.1, forward strand.
TTCACAGGTCTGATAGAACTCATTTGGAGTAAGCAGCGCATCATAGAAGTGTATTTGAATGTAATTGAAATGGGCGATGGCGTTTACGGAGCCGAAATGGCTTCTCAGAGATACTTCAAGAAATCGGCATCGGAATTAACCACTGCTGAAGCCGCTTTGCTTGCGAGTATTCTTCCAAACCCGAGAATATATTCTGCCACAAAGCCTTCTAGTTTTATGCGTGGCCGACAAGCCTGGACAAAGGCTCAAATGATACATTGGGGCGGCAAATTAGATTACGAAAACCCACCAAAACACAAATAGGAATAGAGAATGGTTGATTATAATCCCAAAAGTTGGTTTAGTCTGATATTTAAAATTCATAAGGATGGAACGGTACGTAAGCTGCTGCCAACCATGATTGTCTTATCGGTCTTGAGTTTCTGTTATTGCTACCTAGAAATTGAGGTTTGGGATAACAAATACAAGCATACCATGGCGTTTCATTCCTTGGTTGGTTTTGTAATCTCGCTATTGCTCGTTTTTAGAACGAATACAGCTTACGATAGATGGTGGGAAGGCCGCAAGCAATGGGGTGCCTTGGTAAATAACACTCGAAATTTGGTCATCAAACTCAGCGTTAAAATTCCTGTGGGCGATACCGTTAGAAGACAATTGTTCAGAGTCCTGATTACCAATTACGTATTCGCGATGAAAGAGCACTTACGAGAAGGCGTAAAGCCAGAAGAATTGGAAGAACACCCAAATTTTGACAAGCCAGCACATCTCAAGCTTAGCCATGTTCCAAATGGCATTGCTAAGTCTTTGTATACTCAAATAATGAAGCTGAAGAATGAGGAGATAATCACGGACAATCAATTGATTGTAATAGACAAAGAGTTCAAATCGCTAACCGATATTATTGGTGCATGCGAACGAATTAAGAAAAGCCCAATTCCGTACAGTTACAATGCGTTCATCAAGAAATTCATTTTTCTGTATGTAATTAGCTTGCCATTTGGTGCCATCACCAGCTTTGGTTACGCAACCATATTTGTGGCGGTTTTCGTGTTTTACATATTGGCTAGTCTTGAGTTGATAGCGGAGGAAATTGAAGACCCATTCGGAACGGATGCAAATGATCTTCCTACAGATAATCTGGCTACAACCATTCAAGGTAATTTGAAGGAGTTATTTTAACTAGGAAAAGCCCCGCTTCGTAAAGAAGCAGAGCTTTCGCTTATTCCAAAATCATCTATTTATTTCCGAGGTAAGCAGTCAACATCCAAACCGTTTTTTCTTGTTGGCTGATGTAATCGCTCATTTGCGAATTAGTTCCTTCATCTCCAGCATCGCCAGCTAAATCAAGAATAACTCGTTCCATTTCTAGCAGTGTTTTTAAGTTTGCTAGAGTAGTGGAGACCGTTCCGTTACCATCTTTTACGTTGGCCGCTTCTGTTATAGTTGAATGTTCCAAGTAGGCCGTGAATGTGTGATACGGTGTCTCTCCAAGCGTAAGAATACGCTCTGCTATTTCATCCACCTTAATTACTGCATCGTTGTACAATTCTTCAAATTTCACATGGAGTTCAAAGAAGCTTGGTCCTTGAATGTTCCAATGAAACCCACGTAGGTTTTGGTAGAACACTTGGTAGTTGGCTAAGAGCGTATTTAGCTCGCTTGCCAGTTTGTTTGATTGTTCAGTTTTAAGTCCGATTTGATTAGTGCTCATGATTCTTGTTTTTCGTTATTATTTAAAGGTGGTCTATCTGTATTTGTTCAAAATGACTCAGGTCACATTTAAACTCAGTTCACATAAGAATTCCTATTCTCAGGTTTGTCACTCAAATACTGGATGAATTCATATTCATTTCCATCAGCATCTAAATAGTAATCTCGCAGTCGGTGTTGGTGATCGGTAAAAGGGTAACTGCTTTTGTAACCAGCTTCGCGAAGTCGTTGTCCAACAGCTCCACGTCATTCACCACAAACCCCATGTGGTTAAATCCGTGAGTCAAATAGTTCTCGTTGGCGGTTACTTCTTTGCTTGTTTCGGTAAGTGCCACATAAGATTGGTTTGTGCCGATATGCGCCCATTTTCTTTGGTTATCAGCGCCTTCTCCTCTGATTTCAAATTCTGGCATTGCGGTTTGAATAAACGTTACCGCTTCATCCAAATTGTTTACAGTAATGTTGTGGTGTTCTAAATATGATTGAGTTTTCACGGTCTATGATTTTTGGTTGATAATAATTACTGAAACAAAGATGCTACATGAATCACTATCAGTCAAATCAATAGTATCTATCTTCGTATAGATTAAAACTATTAAATGACAATTCAACAGCTCCAATACATCCGAGCTTTAGACATTGAGCGAAACTTTGTCCGTGCCGCAGAACGGTGTTTTGTAACGCAGCCTTCGCTTACAATGCAAGTACAAAAGTTGGAAGAGCAACTGGGTGTTAAAATTTTTGACCGCTCGAAAAAACCGCTTATTCCCACTCCTTTGGGAGAGAAATTGGTGGCTCAAGCGTACATCATTCTAAAAGAAGCTGAGCGTTTTAAGGAGATTGTAAAGGAGCAAGAAGGCAAACTTTCTGGCGAGTTAAAAATTGGAATCATTCCAACCTTATCGCCTTATTTGTTGCCGTTGTTTCTTCCAAATTTAGAGACGGATTTTCCCGATATCAGACTCGTGGTGCAAGAATTACAGACCAATACAATAGTTGCAAAACTTCGGAAAGACGAACTTGATTTAGGGATTCTTGTCACGCCATTAGAGGAAAAAGGTATTCAAGAATATCCGCTGTTTAATGAGCCAATGGTTGGTTATGTAGGAAAGAGCCATCGCCTTTGGTTAAAGGATAAAATAGATGTTTCCGATCTCGATTTAGATGATACATGGCTGCTTTCTGAAGGGCATTGCCTGAGGGCGCAAGTGCTTAATATTTGTAAAGCACATCAAAATGATGAATCGCATAGTTTGGTGTTTGAAAGCGGCTCATTAGAGACCTTAGAAAGATTGGTTGAAATGTATCGCGGTATGACTGTGCTTCCATACTTAGCTACTCTAAATTTGACTTTAAAACAGAGAAAGTTGTTGCGAGAATTCCACGGAGTTCCACCTGTCAGAGAAGTGAGCGTAGTTACCAATCGAGTTCACATAAAAACTGCAATGATAGAAGCACTTAAAATGGTTATTTGCAGTTCAATTCCCGAAAGTTTGTTAGATATAGAAGGGCGTATAATAGACCTTTGATATAGCCGTTAGTAAGTATTGCTGAGTTGGTCTTCCTTGGACAAAACCAGAGTTAGAAACACCGACCTTTGTCTCATTCACACTAAATTACACTTATGGCTCAAGATCTTATTCAACGTGTAAAATTTGCGCCTCGCGCAGACAAAGATGGTTTTGCGAAAACGCTTAACCAACGCGTTAATGCGTATTTCAAGGACAATGGGATTTCTAAGCATGCCGATGGTCGCATGTACTTAAAATCCGTAATTATTGTTGCCAGCTATCTAGTTCCTATGGCATTGATGTTGACTGGAGTTATTACTGCAACTCCTGTGATTATAGCAGCCTGGATGGTGATGGGTGTTGCTACTTCCGGTATTGGAATGTCTGTAATGCACGATGCCAATCACGGGTCCTATTCCGATAAGAACTGGGTAAATAAGGGAGTAGGGTATTTGGTGAATTTAGTGGGCGGAAGTGCCGAAAACTGGAAGATTCAGCATAATGTTCTTCACCATACGTATACAAATATTGATGGACTTGATGCCGATACCGTCACGTTTCCAATGTTGCGGTTTTCACCATTTGCTAAGCGAAGAGCGGTTCACCGATTCCAGCACATTTACGGTTGGTTCTTTTATGGCTTGATGACCGTTAGCTGGGTTTTTATGAAAGACTTTAAGCAGCTGGTTGATTACAAGAATTCTGGAATGACCACGAATTACAATACAGGTTTTGGTCAAATCATTCTACGAATTATCCTATTCAAAGTGACTTATTTGTTCTTGACTTTGGCCTTGCCAATTTATATTCTTCCGTTGCCTTGGTACGGAACTGTTGGTTGTTTTTTCTTAATGCATTTTATTGGTGGTTTGATTTTGGGAATGGTATTTCAAGCGGCACATATCATGGAAGTCTGTGAGTTCAGCAAACCAGATGATGAAGGGAAAATGAAGAACGAATGGGCCATACATCAGCTTAAAACAACCACAGATTTTGCTCCCAACAATAAGCTGGTAACATGGTTTGTTGGTGGACTAAACTTCCAAGTTGTACATCACCTTTTTCCGAAAGTGAGCCATGTGCATTACCCTGCATTGGCCCCAATTGTAGAACAAACTGCTAAAGATTTCGGGTTGCAATATCATTGCATTCCAACGTTTACTCAAGCCGTTTTAGGCCACGGAAGGATGCTTAGAGCGTTGGGAAGAGAAGACATTCCGTCTTCAATGGTAGTGATGACTTAATCATCGATTGTCTATTTAGTGTGAGATTGGTTTTACTTTTGTCGTAATCAAACCAACTCAATGAACATTAAGTCCAGTTTTCTTTCAGTAGCAGCAATTGCTTACGCAGCGTTTTTTTTTGTTTCATGCTCATCTTCCAGCAAGCGAAAACCAATTGAAGTTGTTTTCTACAATGTCGAAAATCTATTCGATACTGTAGAGGACACGACCATATGGGATGATGAATTTCTGCCAGACAGTGCTAAAGACTGGACGCAGGAACGCTACAACAAGAAGTTGGTTGATTTGGCAAAGGTGCTTACCGCCATTTCTGAGGATGACCTTCCGGAAGTAATTGGCGTGTGTGAGGTCGAGAACCGACAAGTGGTAGAAGACTTGTTCAAAACGGACTCTCTTGGTAAAGCCAAATTCAAGGTTATTCATGAAGATAGCCCCGATAAGCGAGGAATTGATGTTGCCCTAGCTTATAACTCCGAAGTTTTAAGTGAGTTGTACCATGAAAAAATCAGGTATTCGTTTGCATTTGAGCCAGAAACCACAACGAGGGATATCCTTTATGCTAAGCTACTTTCAGGTACGGATACACTTCATTTCTTCATAAATCATTGGCCATCTAGGCGAGGTGGAGAAGAAGCAAGCGAGCCAAAACGTTTGATGGCAGCTACCATGCTTCGCACCAAAATCGATTCGATTCTATTGAATGACAAGAGTGCTAAAATCATCGCGATGGGCGATTTCAACGACTACCCCAATAATAGGTCAATGACTGAGATAATGAATTGTGAACCAGGTCCAAATCAGCGCCTTACAAATCTCACTTATAACTTCCACGAAAGTGGTCTGGGGACTTATAATTATAGAGGCGAATGGGGAATGCTAGACCAGTTTATTGTATCAGACGGATTGCTTTTTAGCGCTGAAGGGTTTGCAACTTCTGATTCATCCGCAGCCATTTTCAAAGAAGACTGGTTACTTTATTTTCCGGAAAATGGAAAGGAACCATCACCAAGTAGAACCTACGGTGGTCCAAACTATTATGGTGGCTATTCAGATCATCTTCCAATTCGCTTGACGCTCTACTGAAATTGGTGAAAAATTGTTCATACCACGTTTATCTCTGTCTAAGAAATTGGTTAGTCCGTGAGTAGCTTTGTTTTGCACTATTGTGACATGAGGCTTCTTCTATTCATATTCGTTTCAGTCCTACTTGTTTCCTGCAAGAAGGACAACCTTCCTGAAAGTGAGGACAATCTGTTTTTTGCGGAGTTTGAAAAAAACGGGGCCGAAACCCGATTTGAAGACGGTATGAATAGTTATGGAAACGGTCCTGGTATACGAACCTATGAGGATTCAGTCTGGCGTTTGCACAATGAGTTTACAAGGTTTATTACCAATCCGCTTGATTCAACATACGGTCGAAACACGTTAACTATTCAGATGGTACGGTTCCTAACCGACACGCTTTTGCCATCTTACCCAGTTAGTTTCTCATTCTTTGATGAAGACGCTTACGATTACGGTTCGTACACCTTGGATAGTTCTACTGGCGGAATCAATGGAGTAGTGATTGAATATGTAGATAATGATAGCGTGCTTTGGACAACGGATAAGAAAATCGGTCCGCAAGAGAGCTGGTCTGATTTTGAAATCACCTCTCACAATGCAGTGGGAGAGGAGCTGTTTGGAGGAAAAACTAAAGGAATTTTTAATTGCCGTGTTTTCGATGGACTAGGTAGTCATATTGAACTTACAAATGGTAGTTTTCATGCTCGTACTATTTATCAACAATAAGAAGTAAGAATGAAGCAGTATCACGATTTGATGCGTTATGTGATGGAAAACGGAACCGATAAATCGGACCGAACTGGAACGGGTACGCGTAGCGTTTTTGGCTATCAGATGCGATTCAATCTCAGTGAGGGATTTCCGATTGTAACTACTAAAAAGCTGCATTTACGCTCCATCATTCACGAACTGCTCTGGTTCCTTAAAGGAGATAGTAATATCAAGTATTTGAAAGAAAATGGAGTGTCCATTTGGGATGATTGGGCTGATGAAAAAGGTGAGTTGGGTCCCGTTTACGGAGTACAATGGCGCTCTTGGCCAACAGCCGATGGTCGAAAAATTGACCAGATAAAACAATTGGTTGATGGCATTAAAAATAATCCTGACTCAAGAAGACATATCGTTAATGCATGGAATGTGGCCGAGGTAGAGAGCATGGCATTACCACCGTGCCACACTATGTTTCAGTTTTATGTTGCGGATGGAAAACTATCCTGTCAGCTTTATCAGCGTAGCGCAGATATATTTCTCGGTGTTCCTTTCAATATTGCTTCGTACGCTTTGCTTACGCTAATGATTGCGCAGGTTTGTGGTTTGGAACCTGGAGATTTTGTTCACACTTTTGGCGATGCGCATCTTTATTCCAATCATTTTGAACAGACGGAATTGCAGTTAAGTCGAGATTTTAGGCCACTACCAACAATGAAAGTCAATCCGGATGTGAAAGACTTGTTTGAGTTTAAATATGAAGATTTTGAGTTGGTGAATTATCAGCCGCACCCAGGAATTAAAGCACCAATAGCAGTATGATTAGTATTATTGTCGCAGCAAGCGAAAACAATGTCATTGGAAAGGATAACGATCTAATTTGGCATTTGCCCGATGACTTGAAGTTTTTTAAGAAAATGACGAGCGGTCACGCCATTATCATGGGAAGGAAAACGTTTGAGTCAGTCGGGAAACCGTTACCCAAACGAGTCAACATAATCATCACCAGAGATACCAACTTTAAGCAAGAAGGATGTGTTGTCGTTCATTCGCTAGAAGATGCGTTGACGGAAGCTGCTAAAACAGACGAAAATCCATTTATCGTTGGAGGCGAGCAGATTTACAGACTTGCTTTGCTGCTTACTGACGTAGTTTATCTAACCCGTATTCATCACGAGTTTGAAGGAGACCGCTATTTTCCTGAATTAGGTGTAGAATGGAGAGAAGTTGAAAACATCCCGCATGCTGCAGATGAAAAGCATACTTATGCATTTACTTTTAAGACGTATACAAAACACTAGGCAGTGGACTTACGAAGGAATCAAGAATAATGAACCTAAAACACCTTTTTTCAATTTTAGTTATAATGCTCGCAACCACCATCTTAATTACAGGATGTAAGAAGTTGGTTCACCAAAACATTCAGGCTGCAAGCAACAGTTCGGTTGCTATTATTACCTACAATGATGTTTTTGAACAGTTGAATGCTGCGGTAGATTCTTCCCTGAATCAAAAAACCGTTACCGCTTGGAATTTGGCAGGTTCGGTTTGTGCTGATGTTTCTTTGTCAGAGCTGGGCACTACGTTTCCAAAGACCTTAATTATTGATTACGGTACAGAATGCATAGACTCTGAGGGAATCTCACGCACGGGGAAAATTGTTGCTGTTTTTAGTGGAAACTTTCGCGATGAAAACACAACTATCATCCTCAGCTTTGATGAGTTCTCTGCTGGACAATATAGCTTGGCAGGTACAGATTCTATCACGAATAATGGTATAAATGCAAGCGGAAATCCTGTGTTTAGTGAAATCCTTCATAACGCAGTTATTTCTTGGGGAAATCAGAGCATTCAATGGAACGCTGATTTTACCAGAACTTGGATAGAAGGTGATACGACTAATTTCGCCACGGATACGACTGGTGGGACTTTAGGTTTGGCAGGTTTAAATGATGATGTTTTTGAGTTAATTGGGTCGGCTTCTGGAAACGATTCAAATACCCATCCATTCACATTGGAGATAACAAGCGCACTAGTTCTTAAAACTGAATGTGAGTACATAACGGAAGGAATACTTGTAATTTCTCCAGCTAACTTCAACAATGGAACGGTTGATTATGGAATGGGTGGATGCGAAAAGCAGGCGATTATCGAAGTAGATGGCGAGGTGTTCAATTTTACGCAATAGCTACCAACTAAAAGTGATAAGTTTCAAGTCTTCGGAACAAATACCGAATCCTCGACCAACGGCATTCCGAAGTCTCTTCCGACTTCATACATTTTTTCAATAGCGGCTTTTCCTTTTTTGCCAAGGTCAAGTGAGAACTGATTGACATAGAGATTGATGTGAGACCGCATCACGATTTCATCCATTTCCTGCGAGTGACATTTGACATATTCCTTTGATACTTCAGGATTATCGAAAGCGAATTGAACGCTTTGCCTAAGCAAAGAATCGAACTGCTTCCGCACTATCGGTTTCAGTCTGCGATGAATGGCAATGCCGCCTAATGGAATCGGGAAACTTGTTTCCTGTTCCCAAACTTCGCCTAAATCAGCAATCTTAATCAATCCTTTTTCCTCAAATGTGAACCGGTTCTCATGAATGATTATACCAGCATCAACCGTATTATTTAGAACCGCATTTTCTATTTCGGAGAATAGAATTTCTTGCTTGTTAGAAGCCTCTGGGTAAGCAAACGACATCAGAAAATTCGCAGTGGTGTTTTTGCCTGGAATGGCAATAGTCGCTGATTTCAATTCGTCATTTGATAATGCCCTTTTTGCAATGAGTATTGGCCCACAGTTGTTTCCTAATGCGCTTCCAGCGTTAAGCAGCTGATACTTAGTATGAACATAAGCAAAAGCGTTATAGCTAATCTTCGTTATATCGAGTTTGCCGGCAATTGCCATGCGGTTTAACTCCTCTACATCGGCTAAAACAACTTCCAGCTCAAAATCTCCAAGATTTATCCCCCCGTTTACAAGCGCATCGAAGATGAACGTGTCGTTTGGGCATGGAGAAAAGCCAAGAGTTAGTTTCTGTTTCATTTGCTGACCATCTTTAAGTACTTTGAGACTTCAGTATGAAGGTTCTGAATTGCTAACGGAATGTTCCAAGCATCACGATTTCGCGGTTCAATTTTATTGGAAATTGACCTTATTTGAACCCAAGGAATATTGAATTGCTGGCAAACGAATGCGACAGCAGCTCCCTCCATACTTTCAATGTCAGGGTTCAAGTGTTGTCTGATTGAGTCAATAGTTTCTGTAGTACCATGAACGCGATTGACCGTAATTCCATCTGCTTCGGGAAGAGAGTCGATACGAATATCGGCCTCAAAAAACACATTCTCCTTCTTTGCCAGTTTCATTTCATCAGCAGGAATAAATCGGCCATTATCCTCAACGCCTAACTCAGAAAATCTGTCCGAAACCACTTGAACAACAAAACCAATTCCGAAAGCTGGATTGAATGAACCGGCAATGCCTAAGTCGATTACAAGATCGAAATTGCTTTCAGTAAGTCTTTGCGTAAGAGCAAAAGTTGTTGCTACCATTCCAACACCAGCAACCAATGATTCGAAATTTGAATCTTGAGTTTTCATCATTTCCGCATGAGTAGCAGAAACCAAGAGAATCTTTTTAGGCATGATGCAAAGTCAGATTAGGTTTTCTGCTTTTTCTTTCGTGCAGCTGGGAATAGGATATTATTCAGAATGAGACGATAACCAGGAGAATCTGGATGTAAGTTGAGGTCAGTAGGAGGATCACTTACGAAATGCTGATAATCTTCAGGGTCATGACCACCATAGAAGGTCCATTGACCTTTTCCGAGCGTTCCATGAATGTACCTTGCTTCATTTAACGATTTGTTTTCGCCCATTATCAGCACGTCCGATTTAATGAACTGCTTCTGAAATGCGGTGGTTTGTCCCATGAATCCCTTAATGATTTGCTCATGATTTTGGCACAACATAGTAGGAACAGGATCCCATTTTGCTGAGAATTCAAATAGCGAAAAGAAGTCGTTTTTTTGAGTCACTTTCCCTTGACGAGACTGGGTTGCATCGATATTTGAGAATTCGTAAAGAGAAGGATTTGTGGTTAATTTAAATTTTTCAAACGCGATTGTGTTGCCAAAATCTAGGAGACTATTGTAGTTCGGAGTGGAACCATCGCCATCAAACATGTTTTCGCAAATATCCAATTTATGAGCGGAAAGAGCAATGTCGTAAGAGTCTGTTCCAGAACACATCGCAAATAGAAACCCTCCTCCAACCGTGTATTCTTTGATTTTGTTGGTGACAGCTAGTTTGAGTTCAGAAACCTTATTGAATCCATTTCTTCGGGCGATTTCTTCCGAATACCGCACTTGTTCAACATACCATGGAGCACTTCTGTAGCGATTCCAAAACCGGCCATACTGACCAGTGAAATCTTCGTGATGCAAGTGCAGCCAATCGTATAGGATTAGTTTCCCATCCAGAACATCGTCATCATAGATTACATCGTATGGAACTTCAGCATAGGTCAGGACAAGCGTTACTGCATCATCCCAAGGAAGTTTGTTCTTAGGACTATACACCGCAATCTTTGGAATTTTATCCAACTTAGCGATATCCATGTTTACTTCTGGATCGGCAATTTCCTGAAGAATAGCTGTTGACTGAGCATTTGCAATAATCTCGTAACTGACACCTCTTATCGTAAGTTCGGTCTCAATTTGTTTTGCGTATTTACACATGAAACTACCACCGCGATAATTGAGAAGCCAGTCAATTTCAACCTCAGCTTGTAGAACCCAATAGGCTATACCATAAGCTTTTAGATGATTCTTTTGCGAATCATCCATAGGAATAAGTAGGTAAGCAGCCATCAATTGACTACTCATTACTAACAGTAAAATCGTTGCGAAAAGGGTTTTAAAAAACTGAGTCATCATCATCTTCTAAGTCGTCAAGGTCATCCATTCTCGACATTTTGGTCATAACATTTGGACTATCGAATTCGGTAGAAGGCTGCATCGTGCTTGGACCACCAGCAATACTGAATTCCGGGTCGTCATAGTTGGTGAATTTGGCCAACGTATTAACGAAACGCAAAGGAACCGTTCCTGTTGCACCACTTCGGTGTTTTGCAACAATTAATTCGGTTAGACCTTCTGTAGGAAGATTCGTTTCTTCAGAAACCTCGATGCCATAATATTCAGGACGATACAGGAACATTACCATATCGGCATCTTGCTCAATTGCACCAGATTCACGAAGGTCAGACAGCATAGGTCGCTTAGTTCCACCTCTTGTTTCAACAGCACGACTTAGCTGCGAAAGGGCGATTACTGGCACTTCAAGTTCTTTCGCCAAACTTTTCAAAGATCGAGAAATCGTGCTTATTTCTTGCTCTCGGTTTCCACCCTTCTGATTTCCTCCAGCGGTCATTAATTGCAGATAATCAATCACAATCAACTGAATATCGTGCTGCGCTTTGAGTCTTCTACACTTTGCTCTAAGCTCAAAAACTGAGAGTGCAGCTGTATCATCAATGAAGATTGGGGCTTCGCCCAATTGTTTCAGCGAAGCATGCATGTGTTCCCAATCTTGCTTGTCTAGTTGACCTTTTTTTAATTTGTCTCCTGGAATACCCGATTCGCTAGATATAAGTCTATTCACCAATTGTACAGAAGCCATCTCCAATGAGAAGAAGGCTATCGGCCGTTTGAAATCAACAGCCATATTACGTGCCATTGAGAGCACGAAAGCCGTTTTTCCCATAGCAGGACGCGCAGCAATAATTAAGAGGTCAGATTTTTGCCAACCGTTGGTCATTTTGTCTAATTCGCCAAAGCCTGTAGGTACACCAGTAATTCCACCTTCCTTAGTTGCTGCCTCCTCAATTTCGTTAAGAGCCTGCTTCACTAAGGAACTCATGGAATCGTAGCTCTTTCGAAGATTTCCTTCAGCAACGGCAAATAAGTTCCCTTCTGCCTTATCTAAAAGGTCAAGAACATCAGTAGTGTCTTCGAAAGCTTCGTGGTAGATGTCTCCAGAAACGCGTATCAATTCTCGCTGTATAAATTTCTGAGCGATGATTCTTGCATGAAACTCTGCATTGGCAGAAGATGCAACTCTATCAGTCAATTGACTAACAAAATAGGGTCCACCAACTAAGTCTAACTGACCTTCTTTCTTTAACCAGCTAGTTACAGTAAGAATGTCAACTGGCTGGTTTTCACCGAAAAGGGCGATTATTGCTTCGAAAATCTTCTGATGCTCAATTCGATAAAAACTCTCTGGTTTCAGAATCTCTACAACGTCATTAAGCGCATCGCTTTCAAGCATCAATGCTCCAAGCACTGCTTCTTCCAAATCTGTAGCGTTTGGGGGCACCTTTCCATGCTCCAACCCTTGTTTGGGTTGGGTATAGGTTGACGGTTTATTTCTTCTTGGTTTTGCTTCTTGTGTCATGTTATTTAGGTATCCCCTGCTTCCAGTTCTTCTCCAATTTATTCATCTCAATTCTTTGCTTTAATACTTTTCCAACCATAAAAAGGGTTGCTGTAAGCAATGAAATCATAAGAACTCCTACAACAATATTTTTTCTATTCTTTTTCCAATACCGACTTAGTTTGGAGCTTTTCGGACGCTCCTTGATTCTAACCCGCTCACGATATTTGATGCGGATTTTCCTCTTTTTTCGTCCGGTTTCTGAGCGAGGCTCATTCTTATTTAAATCTTCCTTTTCTACCAAGCCTTCTCTGGTTATTTCCCTTCTTACAAATTAACGTTTTTAAGGTCGGAAGTCAATCGTTGATTTATGACGAAGTTGTTGTTGAAATAGAGTGGATAACTTTACAAAATGCGAATTGCAGCTTCATTCCTGTTTTTTCTGTTGGTTTTTTCGGCATGTCGGGAAAAAGACTCCGTTGCACCTGACGTTACCATACTACAACCTCAGGATGGTGCAGTTTTTTCTGTTTTCGATACCGTGTTTGTAACTATTACTGCGGTTGATGAAACGGACTTGGCTTCTGTTTCTGCAAGATTGGTGAATGCCGATTTCATTCCAATTGGCACCTCCGTTAATGTGAATGTCAATTCTAGTACGAATGGTGGTGGTGCTGAATTAATAATTGATAATAAACTGACAGACACAGGAGACTATTACATATTGATAACTGCTAAGGATGGTACAAATGAGCAGCGTGAGTTTAGGAAAATCAGGATTAGTGGATTGCCTAAGAAAAGACGAGCAGTTTACTTTTCGTCTACCAATGGTGGTGAATCGGATGCAGTATCACGATTAGATTCACTTTTTCAAAATAGTGCTCTTTGGCTTCAAGCAGATCAGGATATTCGAAAAATCTGTGTTAATTCGTTGAACGACCGATTAACGTTCATTGGGTATTTGTCGACTGGAATCCGCAGCTACAATATTGATTTTCTTTCGCTGAGTTGGTCTGATGATATTTTCCAGGCAGCACAAACTGAGCGATACTTCGATTTAGCTTGTTCCGAAAATGACGTATTTGCCGCTATTTATGACAGGGAAGTTCGTGGTTACAATCTATCGGGAGGGTTGATTATGAATCAACCAACAGGTAATTATCGGCCAGAAACTATTTTTAGTGAGGGGAACTACCTAGTTGTTGAGATGGAATTTGTGGGAGATGACGACCATTTTATTTTCGTTTATCAAAGACAAACGCGTGTATTACTTTGGCAATTGGATGTTCCTATGGATGTGATTTCTATATGTAAATTACAAAATGACGAAGTATTACTGTTTGGGAATGATGGGGGCGATGCAAAGGTTTTACACTATGATATTGGTGATAATGTCTACTGGCAACCACGACAACTTCCGGAAGGTAGATTGCTTGGTGCAGTAAGCCTGGAAGGGCAACGGTTTGCTATTGCTCATGAGAACGGACTTTACGCTTATACCTATTCTCCCAATTACCTCAATTTGATTAGAGGAGGAATTACTCACCAACAACTATGTTTTGATGTTGACAAGGGAACTATTCTCGGAGCTTCAGAAAATATTCTTGAAGAAGTTTCTTTGAATGGACAATTACTTAATACGGTTGTACATTCGGACAGTATTACAAGCATCGCAATTCATTACACACGTTGACAAACCACGACCTTTCTTTACAGCGAACTGCCGAAGTTATTAGAGATGATTTTGATGAGTTTCATGTCGAATTCAAGTTGATGACCGGACAGGCTACCGAAATCTTTGCCAATAGGTCTTGGGTTAAAGGGCAACAACTTGCAATAACGCGCCTAGATTTATACAAGCATTATGTAAATCGAACAGAACACCGAGTGCAGGAAATTTTGCAGAAAAATTTTCAGGATCATGCTACTTGGCGCTTGCTGAAAATGAAGTTTGCTGAACTTGTTTCGGAGCGGAGGGACGGTCCAATTGTGGAAAGTTTTTTTAATTCGGTTTTACGCAAACTCTTTATCAACGAAGGAATTGACGAAGAGGTTGAGTTTATTGATTTTCAACGTAGAGTTCTTCAGACAAACCCCAAAGAGCCCGTTTATAAGCGCTTTTATTTAGGCTCGGATAATCTCGAAACCATTTGGTCAAGAATCATTCGGTCTTATGAATTTACTTTTCAGTTTAAAGATTTGGAAGGTGACATAGAACGGATTGCAGCTGCTATTAGAAATCAAGTAGTTGAGCGTTTCGGAAGGATGGCGGAAGTGGATCAAATGGATATGATTCGTTCCGTTTTCTACAGGAATAAAGGGGCCTATCTCGTGGGGAAAATCACCAAGGGAAATATTCAAATTCCGATTGTACTACCACTTATTCATTTTGAGGATGGCGTAAGAATAGACGGTGTGCTGTTTAGAAAAAATGACATATCCATCGTTTTTAGTTTCAGTCGTAGTTACTTTTTGGTAGACTCCGAAAGCCCTGTGGATTTGATTCACTTTTTGCGGCCATTAATGAGACACAAAAATATGTCTGAGTTGTATGCCAGTATTGGCTATAACCGGCATGCTAAAACGGTTTTCCTAAAAGAACTTTATCGTCATTTGAATGTCTCTGACGATAGATACGTCCCTGCACCTGGCATCAAGGGAATGGTAATGGTTGTGTTTACACTTCCTGGTTTCAATGTAGTTTTCAAAGTAATTCGAGATCGATTTGGTCCAACAAAGAACTTTGGAAGGCAACATGTAATTGATTGCTATCGCTTGGTTTTTATGCACGACAGGGTAGGCCGTTTGGCCGATGCGATGGAGTATGAATACTTGGAATTTGAGAAATCTCGAATTTCGGAGGAAGCGCTTCACGAACTACTGGTAGAATGTTCTGAAACCTGCTACGTGGAAGGCGACAAGGTCATAATCAAACATCTGTTTACCGAAAGGAAGCTCGTGCCACTTAACCTTTACCTCGAAACGGTTGATGAAGAAAAAGGAAGAGAAGTAGTGATTGATTATGGGAGCGCAGTTCGTGAACTGGCTGCAGCTAATATTTTCCCAGGAGATTTACTTCTTAAAAACTTTGGCGTAACACGCCATGGCCGAGTCATTTTCTATGATTATGACGAGCTATGTTTTTTGGATCAGGTCAATTTCAGAACCATCCCACCACCACGATATCCGGAACAGGTATACTCGGGAGAAGCTTGGTATACTGCCGATGAAAACGATGTTTTCCCTGAAGAATTCATTGCTTTCATGGTTCCGCGTGGCCCACTGAAGGATGCTTTTATGGAGCATCATGCCGACCTTTTTACGGCTAAGTTCTGGAAAGGAATGCAGGAGCTGCATAAGCAAGGGCAGGTGGCTGATTTTTTTCCTTACAAAAGAGTAAAGGTGAAATTGGGTTTCAGTATTTAATAAAAAAGCCTCGCCAGATTTGGCGAGGCTTTTTCAATAGTAGCTGAATTAACTCAACTACATATTCGCGATAATCTCATCTCCGAAACCAGAGCAGCTAAGCAATGTGGCTCCTTCCATCTGTCTTTCAAAGTCATAGGTTACACGTTTCTTGGCGATTGAGTTCTCAATACCCTTGTAGACAAGTTGAGAAGCTTCAACCCAGCCTAAATGCTCAAGCATCATACATCCCGAAAGGATAACTGAGCTTGGGTTTACCTTGTCTAAACCAGCATATTTTGGAGCCGTTCCATGAGTAGCTTCAAATATGGCGTGACCTGTAACGTAGTTGATATTCGCTCCTGGAGCAATACCAATTCCGCCAACAGAAGCAGCAAGTGCATCAGAAACATAATCACCATTCAGGTTCATAGTGGCAATTACATCGTACTCTCTCGGTCTAAGTTGAATCTGCTGCAAGAACGCATCAGCAATACTTTCCTTCACAATGATTTTTCCAGCAGTAACTGCATCATCTTGTGCCTTATTAGCTGCATCAACTCCAGATTCAGTAATAAGTCTGTCGTACTGAGCCCAGGTGAAAACCTTATCTCCAAATTCTCTTTCGGCTAATGCATAACCCCATTTCTTAAATCCACCTTCGGTGAATTTCATGATGTTGCCTTTGTGTACCAACGTCAAACTTGGTTTGTTATGTTGAATGCAATATTCGAGAGAAGCACGAACAAGTCTTTCGGTTCCTTCAACTGAAATTGGCTTGATTCCGATAGAAGAAGTTTCTGGGAAACGAATGCTTGTAATGCCCATTTCCTTCTGAAGGAAGTTTATCACTTTCTTGACTTCAGGAGTACCAGCGTCCCACTCAATTCCAGCATAAATATCTTCTGTGTTCTCACGGAAAATCACCATGTCAACATATTCGGGATGGCGCATTGGCGATGGTACACCTTCGAACCAACGAACTGGACGAATGCACGTGTAAAGATCAAGTTGTTGTCTCAAAGCAACGTTCAGTGAACGAATTCCACCACCAATTGGTGTGGTTAACGGACCTTTAATTGCTATTAAATATTCACGGATGGCATCTAAAGTTGCCTCCGGTAACCACTCACCAGTTTCGTTAAACGCCTTTTCTCCGGCCAGCACTTCTTTCCAAACAAGTTCACGTTCTCCGTTATATGCTTTATTCACAGCAGCCTGCAAAACCTTACTTGCAGCTGCCCAAATATCTGGTCCAATTCCATCTCCTTCAATAAACGGAATAATCGGGTTATTTGGAACATTTAGAATTCCATTATCTACTGTAATTTTATTTCCTGACATTATAATTTTTCTTTATCAATAAGCGCAAATTTATACATATCTATTAATCGTGAAAGT
This sequence comes from Bacteroidia bacterium, assembly GCA_047636795.1. Taxonomy (GTDB): domain Bacteria; phylum Bacteroidota; class Bacteroidia; order UBA10329; family UBA10329; genus UBA10329. The sequence continues at coordinate 23,317 of JBLIGB010000005.1, forward strand.
CGCCCAAGGTATGACAGACAGTTTAATGCTTAATAAGTTCAAAAATGAAGGGAATCAGTAGTCTAAATCGAGGTCTAACTCGTCTCGGAGCTTTTGAAGATTCGGATTTTCCTCAACCATGCCTTGGTAGATTTCCTTAGGCGTATATGCCTTTTTGGCCGAAACCATTTCCTTAACAGGTGTCTCTAACTGAATAGAGAAATTATTCAAATCCTTACGGATGGCTTCAATTAGAATTCCTCGATTCTCTTGCAGATGCTCTAACTGATGCTGGCCATCAAGCTTTAGCTCTATGATATGCTCTTCTTTAAGGATAATGGCATGTTTGGTTAGAGAGCTGAGAATGCCCGGCTTTTCCTTAAAAAGAAGGTTTACACGGTCGTTCCAGATTTTCTGCAGGTGTTCCTCGCTGAAAGCATCTTTCGGCAAGTCTTCGATGTCAACTACCTCTTCCTCAATCTTAAGATGTGCCTCACTGATTTTTACACGATTTCCTCTCCCAAATCTTCGACCACCTTTTATTGAAACTGATTTCTCTGCTGATGGCTCAGGAGTTGAATCGGTCGCAAAGCTTTCTTTACTCTCAGGTTCTGCCTGCTCTTTGATTGGAGTTGCAGCAGCTACAACTGGAGTAGACGGTGCAATGGTTTCTTGTACCGGTTCTGCCACGGCAGATTCTTGAACTGGTTGTTCAGTTACTGGTTGTGGAATTGGCTGAGATTCTTCTTCAGCCGGTTTAGATTGAATAGGTAGAGGTGCAATTACCTCAGTTAAGGGTTTTTTTTTTTGAGGCGCTGCTGGTGCAGTACCGTCTGGTGCTTTGTGCAAAGCGCACAATTTCATGATGGCCAACTCAACGGTGAGCCGTTGATTCTTGCTTGCCTTGTATTGGACATCGCACTCATTCATGGCACGTAACCCTTTTAAAAGGTTAAGTGGAGAACACTTCTGCGTTTGTTCTAAATATTTATGCTGAATCTTTTCCGATACTTCCAATAGTTGAACCGTTGAAGCATCTTTACACATTAGTAAGTTGCGGCAATGTGAAGCCAATCCATTAATGAATTCGTGTCCATTAAAACCGTAATCCAATACTTCGTTGAATAAAAGCATGGAACCGGCCATGTCTCCTTCAAGAATTAAATCCGTTGCACGGAAGTAGTAATCGTAATCGAGAATGTTTAGGTTCTCAATTGCGTCTTTGTACGTGACGGTATTCCCACAGAAAGTAACAAGCCGGTCAAAGATGGAAAGAGCATCACGTAACGCTCCGTCAGCTTTCTCAGCTACAACATGCAATGCTTCTTCTTCGGCAGTTACGCCTTCTTTCTCTGCAATATTCTTCAGATGCAAAACCATGTCGCTCACCTGAATTCTACGGAAATCGAAGATTTGGCAACGAGACAAAATCGTTGGGATGATTTTGTGTTTTTCGGTAGTTGCCAAGATAAAGATGGCGTGAGCTGGTGGCTCTTCTAAGGTTTTGAGGAACGCGTTGAAAGCCGCTTGGCTCAGCATGTGAACCTCATCTATAATGTAAACCTTGAATTTTCCTTGTTGTGGTGAAAAACGAACCTGATCAATCAGGTTTCGGATGTCATCTACGGAGTTGTTGGATGCAGCATCAAGTTCGAATATGTTGAACGCGAAATCTTCATCTGGATCTAATTCACCTTCAAACGTATCCTGATTGATGGCTTTTGCTAGAATTCGAGCACATGTAGTTTTTCCAACCCCACGCGGACCACAGAACAAAAGGGCTTGAGCCAAGTGGTTGTTCTTGATGGCTTTTTGTAGCGTAGAGGTAATGGACACCTGTCCTACAACGTCATCAAACGTTGTGGGGCGGTACTTTCGTGCTGAAACTATGTAGTTATCCATGCTTTTTCTGCGGATTTCAAAGATAGCATTTCGCCTTGCTGATGGATGTAAAACTTATTCACGATCGTTGATAGAGGTTAGCGAAAACTGAAAAGCGACCAATGAAGAGTGAAATGGCGCATTATTAAAAGTGAGGAATGTGCGGAAATATTCGAAGTTTAATCGGAGTGCCGCGCGATGGGTGGTAGCGGTATACTTTTTTCTTGTTCATTGAGCGAAGTCGAAATGAGGAAGAAAAAGATACAGCGGATGACCCGATCCGACTCGTGGACTGGCTTGTGCGGTTGAGAGGGACGCGCCTAAAAAGACTTTTCTATACAATTTTCGGCCCTCAAAATCACTCGAAGTGACGACTTAGCTGTCTCAATACTAAAACATCAGTACTCACGTACTAAAAAGGTATGTTTGTATATTAGATTTTCGATGGAAAACTTAGACGCATACATCGCTGGTTTAGCAGGAAGGGTTGAAAAACTCGCTAAGGTTGAATTTGGTCTCAATGCAGAAAATGCTGAATTGAAGACTAGAAATGGTGAATTGGAGCAGATGATAACTGACCAAAAAAATGTGGTAAGCAAACTAGAGGAACAAAATAAAGTTGTTAAAATTGCAAAGTCGGTTATCGGTAATGATGATGACTGCAAGGAGCAGAGAAAGAAGTTGAATGAATTGGTGCGGGAGGTTGACAAGTGTATAGCACTTCTTAATAACTAAGGAATATTCTTTTTGGATGGGAACTCAAGCGATAACAGTAAGAATAGCAGGGAAGAGTTACCCAATGACGGTGAGTTCACCGCAAGAAGAAGAGACCATAAGAAAGGCTGAGCGGCAGATACGAGAGAGGTTGAAGATGTATGAGGAGAAATATGCCGTTACAGACATTAGGGATTTACTTAGCATGTGTGTGCTGCAATTTGCTACTGAGTCTAACGAGAGTGAAGATAAGGCTGGTAGTGTTGAACAGGATGTAATGAGTAAGCTGAAGGCTATTGAGCTTGCGCTCGATGCCAATACTTGATTTTAGTAGTTCGTTCTTTTAAATAGATATACGTAGCGCTGCAAGGCGCTACAACGATTTCCCGCATAGATCGATCGTTTGTTAAACTCAGTACTTATAATATTGGGACAACGCTTAGAATGTTAAAGAAAGGCCTCAACTGCACTTAGGTGTAGTCTCCGTTTGGAGCAGTGGACCTCTGATGCGTTCGGCATTCCCATACATGTCTAAATTGGAGTTTAATTTAGCCAGATCTATGCGGGTTTTTTTATGAACCAAAATGAAGTGGAAAATGACAATAGTGGTAGGAATAGTGGCGGTTTTGCTAGGATTAGTTCTAGGAGGCGTTGGCGCGATGATTTACAATAAGAAAGTTGTGAAGAATCAGGCGGACGCAATTCTAGTAGATGCGAAGGCCAGGGCTGAAGTTATTCGTGAAAAGCGGATTGGTCAGGCCAAAGAAAAGTTTCAGGAATTGAAATCTAAGCATGACAAAGAGGTTCAGCAACGCAATCAAAAGCTTGTTGAATCTGAGAGTCGTGTGAAGCAGAAAGAAGGTTCTTTGAACAAGAAGTTTGAGGATGTGAAACGCGACCGTGAGTCTGCAAGACGTGAAATGGATGAAGCGAAACGCAAGCAAGAGAAGCTTGACGGTCAGGTTGAAATGTTCAATAAGAAGCTTGAAGAAGTGGAGAGCAATCGTCAACAGCAGGTGGAACAATTAGAACAAGTTGCAGGCATGAAAGCCGAAGATGCGAAGGCGCAATTAGTTGAAGCATTAACATCTGAAGCTAAAACAGCGGCAATGGCGGCCATCAACGAAACGGTTGAGGAAGCCAAACTTCAAGCAGATAAGGAGGCTAAGAAGATCGTGATTCAGACCATTCAGCGTGTTGCTACGGAGCATACTATTGAGAACGCTGTTTCCATTTTCAGAATTGAAGGCGATGAAGTGAAAGGCCGAATTATTGGACGTGAAGGTCGAAACATTCGAGCACTGGAAGCCGCTACTGGAATTGAGATTATTGTTGATGATACACCTGAAGCAATTATCCTCTCAGGATTTGATCCTGTAAAGCGCGAGACTGCGCGATTGGCCTTGCATCAATTGGTTACTGATGGTCGTATTCACCCAGCTAGGATTGAAGAGGTTGTAGCTAAGACCAAGAAACGACTGGAAGAGGAAATTGTTGAGATTGGTAAACGTACTGCCATCGATCTTGGTATTCATGGATTGCATCCTGAGTTGACCAGAATGGTTGGTAGAATGAAGTACCGCTCTTCTTATGGACAGAACTTGCTGCAACACTCCCGTGAGGTTGCTAACATGTGTTCTATCATGGCTGCGGAGTTGGGTCTTGATCCTAAAAAGGCAAAACGTGCTGGCTTGCTTCACGATATTGGTAAAGTGCCTGATGAAGAACCAGAATTACCACACGCAATATTGGGTATGAAATTAGCCGAGAAGTATGGAGAGAAACCAGACATCTGTAACGCAATTGGCGCCCACCATGATGAGATTGAAATGACTACAATGATTTCTCCAATCATTCAGGTTTGTGATGCTATTTCAGGTGCCAGACCAGGTGCAAGACGCGAGATTGTAGAAAGCTACATCAAGCGTATCAATGAACTTGAAGCTGTTGCTTTGTCTTACCCTGGAGTAACTAAAACGTATGCTATTCAGGCAGGCCGTGAGCTTCGTGTAATTGTTGAAAGCGAGAAAGTAACGGATGCAGAATCGGATCAGCTTGCTTTGGATATTTCGATGAAAATCCAAGATGAAATGACGTATCCAGGTCAGGTAAGAGTTACCGTAATTCGTGAGAAACGAGCTGTAGCTTACGCTAAATAGGCAATTAGCTCATTACATTATGACTAGGGGTGTGCTGCGGCACACCCTTTTTGTGTTTACAGCAACTTCAATAGCTTCGAATCCGTTTTTCGAATCTCGAAATAAGGCGTTTGCTTGGCTCCAAATGACCGGAAGAAGCGCTCCACAGGTTCAATCATGCTTCCTTCAAAGTTGAACGCATTTGTGACGCTTGATGAGAACAAGATAGCCGTCCACATGAGTAAACTCATCGCTCCAGTATTCTTGTTGTCAGGGTCAACAGCTCCAGCTAAGTAGTAAGCCGATTCATCATCCCAAACGAGTAGGAGTGAAGCGATCGGATTGCCTTTTTCATCCTTTGCAATCCAAGCTTTACAAGAATCTTTGGTTTTTAGTTTTTCATAGATTTCATTGAAATACGTATTGGAGTAATTGATTTCATTCCCTTTTTCTCTGAAATCCTTTTCCTTCAACTGATGAAGCGTTTGTACTTCATCACATTCAGAAATTGTCAATGATTTCTGTGCCTTTGCAATTTCTCTTCGAATATTTCCTTGCAGATTACTGAAGAGCTTTTCGGAATCCGAAAGATCATCAATAATGTAAGTGTAACGAGTTGATTGCTCAAATCCGTTCCAGTAAAATGGTAACCAATTGGTGATTTCAGGATGAAAATACTGAATGAACTTGTCGTTTTTGGGAAGCTGATTTATGAGCTGTTCCATCATCTTCTTTTCAAACGAAAGTCGCTTGGCTTCTTTTTGTCCTTCAGGATAATGAAACCATGGCCCCATGTAAGGCGTGAGAGGCGGAATAGTGATGATGTTAAATTGGAGTTTTCGCTTTTTAAAGTACGGCATGAATGCCTGAACTTCATTCCCGGATTCTACAATTGCTACGTCCCATTGTTCGGGTTTGGCAACAATTCCCATCCATTCGTATTGAAGGAACAAAGGAATTTCCGGATGTGCTTTGCACCAGTTGTTGAAAATCTCTTTGTTCTCCATATGAATTTCTCCGTTGGGTAAGGAATATCGTCTAAGATATTACGATT
>JBLIGB010000006.1:0-26504 GCA_047636795.1 Bacteroidia bacterium
ATGAAAATAGCTTGATTTGAATTTCCACTAAAAAATAATACTTCGGAATATACCAACGAAAGAATAGCCGAAATAAAGAGTAATTTGTCTGTGAGTGTAAACTTCTTGAACATATTTTTAAATTACATTTCCTACTCATAAGGCTTTTCAGAATGCGCCCCGTTTTTTACAGTGGGTTCTGGTCTCCACTTTTAAAATTGAATATTTTTATTTCTTGTCACATAATGTGGTGAGCCCTTAAGCTTTCGCAGCCCGTCTTTTTTTAAACTTTCCCATAACGATTTGCGGCTCGGTAAAGGTGGCGATTTTACCGCAAATATTGATGCGGAGAACCAAAGTTTGATTTACCACAAATGTGTCTGCGGAGTAAGAAGGGTAGAAGCACGCTCCATCCGTGCAGAGATCAATTGTAAACTGATTGTGTTTCATTCCACACGAGTGATCCGTTGGAACACTCGCGTGGGCGGGGGTGTCTAAACAGATATTAATGGCGTTTAAGCCAGTATTATTGATGACTTATGACACGTTGGCCTGAAGAAAGAAATACTTAGTCTAGCTGGGTGGGGATGAGATTATTGCGAAGTCACAGACTTCGCTTGTTATGTTCCATTGAAGAGACCCTACGGAACTCTTCACGAGCGTGAACACTTAAACTAGCGGGGGATTTCGGATCATAAAACTGGCTGCCAGCACTGCACTTAATACGAAGCAAAAATGTTCATTTAAGGACGTCACCGCCAATTTCTTAAACCCGCTGTTGGCGGGTGGTTATTCTTTCAGGAGTTTGAACGTCTGTTGCGGATAGTCTCCAATTTGTAGAAAGTAAATTCCTGTCGAAAGTCCGTTTAATCTTATGGAAACCTGCTTGCTATTGATAAGTCCCGAAAATATTTCTTTGCCTGTGTTGTCAAGCAATTTAAATGGCTTCTTTAATAGAAAGCTGTTTGTTTCGAAAGTGACTATGTCATAAGTTGGATTTGGATAGATTTTTATGTCAGAAAAATATACTTCGCGAATTGATGAAGATAGGTCTGCTTTTGTTGTACAGCTCCAAACCGTTGTCCACTGTCCCCAATTTGTCCCGTTAGCTTCAGATGCTTGTCCAATAAGAACAATCTTACTTTCAGGATGACCAGTTAGAATAGGATTGGGGCCCAGTTCTAAATGCGGAACGCAAACTGTACATGCTTTAATCTCGGTTAAAAGATTGTCCATTATTAGTGGTTGTCCTAAACACGTTTACACGTTGGACATTCATAGCCATTATTCCCTTTTTTGAGATGGATTCCATCTAATTTATTCACAACGAAATCTTGGATGAAAGCATGATTGGCTTTTCCATTATTCACGTCAATCTGTTTGTCTTTGTAAAGTTCACGTACCTGACCATCATATTCCTGTTCTCCCCAGCAAATAGGGCAGGCTCCGATAGGTGCTTGGTTTTTGGTTTCTTCTTCTGATTTTGAGAAGAACGATGCTAGGTTATCTATAAAACTCATGGTAATACTTAGCTGATTAAACTTTTGGTATGTGTATCAAAAACCGCCTTTGCCACTTTTTCTGTTATACGAATATCTAAAGAAGATGGGATGATTTGCTCCTGACTTGGGTTTGGTAGCGTATCTGCGATAGCGTAAGCTGAAGCAAGTTTCATCTCAGGAGTAATTCGAGGTGCTCTGGCGTCAAGTGCTCCACGGAATATTCCAGGGAAAGCAAGCACGTTATTCACCTGATTAGGATAATCGCTTCGGCCTGTAGCCACAACCGCAGCTCCGCCTGCAATGGCTTCTTCAGGCATGATTTCGGGGGTGGGATTTGCCAAGGCGAATATGATTGGGTCTTTTGCCATCGTTTCAATATCCTCCTTCGTGAGAATGTTTCCGATGCTCACTCCAATGAATACATCGCAATCAACTATGGCATCTTTCAAAGTTCCTGTCCTGTTGTTTCTGTTCGAGTATTGGAGTAGTTCTTTCTTCGTTTCCGTAAGGCCTTCTCTTCCAGAATGGATAATTCCTTTACTATCGCAAACCACAATTGCGGCAACTGGGATGCAAATGGATGGGTCGAGACTGATGCAGCGCAGTAACCGAGATATGGCAATTCCAGCTGCGCCTGCACCGTTAATCACCACTTTCAAATCTTCCAATTTTCTGCCAGTAACCTTGGCTGCGTTGATTAACCCAGCAAGCGTCACAATTGCAGTTCCATGCTGGTCATCATGAAAAACAGGAATGCCAATATCTTGCAATCGTTCTTCAACTTCGAAGCTTCTTGGAGCTGATATGTCCTCCAAATTGACTCCTCCAAAAACTGGTGCAATGCGCTTGACAGTTTCCACAATTTCATCCACATTTTGAGTGTCCAAGCAAATTGGAAACGCGTTGATGTTCGCGAACTTCTTGAAGAGCATTGCTTTTCCTTCCATCACAGGAATGGCAGCCTTCGCTCCAATATTTCCTAATCCGAGAACTGCAGATCCATCGCTCACAACAGCAACCGTGTTTCCTTTCATAGTTAGGTCGTAAGCTAGTTCGGGGTCTTTTTCAATAGCCAAGCAAGGTTGTGCAACACCTGGCGAATAAACAAGACTTAAGTCGTCCGTGGTGTTGACTTCCATTTTATTCCGAATCTCAATTTTGCCTTTGAGTTTCTCGTGTAATTCTATGGAACGCTTGAAATAATCGTACTTGTCTGTTGGTTTAGTCATTTGATGCTTAGGAGTTTTGCGCTGTACTCTTTTTAGGATGGCTGAAGTCTTTCGGCAAGTTTACCAATAGAAAGGCCTTGAACAATAATAGAGAACGCTACAATTACAAAGGTGATGAGAATTAAACCGTCTTTGGCTTCGCTTTCGGGTAAGGACATGGCAAGCCCGAGGCTAATTCCACCACGTAGTCCGCCCCATGTAAGTAAGTACAGGACACCTTTTTCTTTTTTGTCTTTATGAAGAAAACTTTCAGTTTCAGAATCGCTTAGATTGATGGTTTGTATTCCCTACGAACCGAAATACAAAATTCCATTGCAAGAAACTTCATGGTCATTATCGCGAATGAAGTAAAGCTCACGTTTAAATTGAAGGATTTGTACATCTCCATCACCTTCAATAAGTTGAATGTAGTTTGATGGAGTGATGAACGTCATTTGGTTCACATTGATTGGGACCAGGACCCCATCGATTGAAAGGTCAATCATTCCTGATTTGACCCAAATCATGGTATACATGTTGGGTTTTTTGCTCTCTTTTCTGGAGAAGATGTCTTCTAAATTGGAAGACATCTTCATCACAGCAAAGTCGTTATTGAAAGTCGTCTCCAAGAGTTGCTGGTTGTAGAATTCCCTTTATGGATTAACGCCCGCGTATGAAATACCAGTCAATTTATGGATGTCCCAATTGTATGTGCTCAAATCTTCAGAGCTGAACTTACCGAAATCTGAATGGCCGCAAGAACGTGCAATCACTTGCATTAACTCAGTGGTGGCTTCAAAGAAGTTGCCCAATTGCTTGGCCGAACTTTGAATAATCAATCGCTGACGTAAGCTCTCTTTTTGAGTTGCAATTCCTACTGGACAGTTATTGGTGTTACATGCTCTCATCCCTAAACAGCCTATTGCTTGTAAGGCTGAATTCGAGACGGCAATTGCATCCGCTCCCATCATCATGGCTTTAGCGAAATCTTCTGCCACGCGCAATCCGCCTGTAATAACCAGCGTAATGTCTTTCGCTCCAACGGCATCTAAATGCTTTCTGGCTCTTGCCAACGCTGGAATAGTTGGAACATTGATGTTATCTCTCAAAATGGTGGGAGCTGCACCTGTTCCACCGCCTCTTCCATCAAGGATGATGTAGTCAACTCCAACTGCTAAAGCAAAATCAATATCGGCTTCAATTCTGGCAGCAGAGATTTTGAACCCTACTGGAATTCCTCCAGTATGTTCTCGAACTTCCTCGGCTACTTTTTTGAAATCGTCAACAGTTTTTAAATCCGGAAAAGCCGCTGGTGAAATAGCCGCTTCGCCTTCTTTCAAACCTCTTACTTCAGCAATTTCCTTGCTCACTTTGTTGCTTGGTAAGTGACCGCCCGTTCCTGTTTTTGCTCCTTGTCCGCCTTTGAAGTGGAAAGCCTGCGCTTTCTTCACTTTATCCCAACTGAAACCGAATTTTCCAGAAGCCAGTTCGTAGAAATAACGACTGTTTGCTTCTTGCTCGGCTGGAAGCATACCGCCTTCCCCAGAACAAATTCCTGTCCCAGCCATTTCAGCGCCTTTGCTCAAAGCAATTTTCGCTTCGCGTGAAAGCGCACCGAAACTCATGTCAGAGACGAACAAAGGAATGTCCAGTTCTAACGGCTTCTTGGCCTTTGGGCCGATGACAACTTTGGTCGTTACACTTTCTTCATCCAACAACGGGCGTCTTGCCAATTGTGCAGGTAGAAACTGAATGTCCTCCCATTTTGGTAGGGTAGTGCGGTCAACTCCCATTGCGGCAGTCGGACCATGATGCCCCCAATTTTTCAATCCATTTTGAGACAGTTCTTTAATGTAGCCTGTATATGGTTCTGAAGGTTCTGGGTGCGTATCTGCAAAATCGCCCAAATAGCTATCTCGATTGAACGGTTGCGGATGTTGTACTCCGAATTCTCGAATTTCAGCAGCATCAACTACGACATCATCTCCTTTGACCTCGGTAGAGAACTTTGTCAGCACTTCGGAATTATTGTACTCCGAAACTCCTGTGTCTATTCGGTAATCCCAACCGTGTAAGCCGCAGATCAGATTATCTCCTTGCACGGTACCATCTGCCATTAATGCACCACGATGGAGACATCTTCCGTACAGAACGCTCACATTTTCTTCGTATCGAACAATAACCAAATCGATATTCTCGACTTGAGCATGAGCAGGTTTTCTATTCTCTAATTCTGAGAACCTGGCAATAGCTTTTGGTTCTTTCATCATGAAGTAATTTCAACTCCTTTCCAAAATGCATAATGCCCTTCAATCACTTTTGCGCCACCCTTGGTTTCTGGATAGTGCCAAGCTGCATCTGTATTGGTTTCTCCATTTACTTCAATTGAGTCGTAAGAAGCTGTTCCTTTCCAGGGACAAGACGTTTTGTATTCAGATGATTTGAAGAATTCCTTGTTTGTAGAATCCGCTGGGAAATAGTGGTTGTTTTCAATTACAACCGTTTTGTCGCTTTCGGCCAAAACTTGGCCATTCCAAATTGCTTTCATTTTAGTTTGTTTTTTAAATAAGTTGATGTGTTTTTGTAGAAGTTATCGACTGTCGATTGATTTGCCACTGCTGATATAGGAAGCACGGCTCCTTTCCAGTTATTCATAATCCAATTTCCGTTTTCCAGTTCTGACTTCTCTGAATAATCAATCTCTTTGTTTTTGTACCAACCGTAGATGTAGTAATAAGGTTCTGAGACCATTGCATCCGCAGGGTTGAAGCCTGCTCCAATCGAGCGATCAGTTGCTCCATCAGTTTGATGAAGTTCGTGATAAGTTCCAGTATCAAAATGATGTGGCCAAATGTTGATGTCAGATAGAGCTCCAACTGATTCGTTCAGATTTTCGAAAACTGAATTTGCAATGGTTCTATTCTTCGCCCATTGGTTTAGAATTTCATCATCCGGCTTTCTGAAAGCATCGAACTTGTATAGGTCTGAATTTGGTAATTCGTAATGTAAGTTGAGGTCTAATTCTCCTTCATATCCAGCATCAATAATCCATTTTTTCCATGGTTCAACGGTTTGCATATACGTCAATCCATCTAAGGAAATGCGGTCAGTTTCTGCCCCGTTTTTCGTTATGCCCAAAGCGAAGTTGATAGGGTCAACGAAGACAGAATAAGTTCTTCCGTTCAATTCAAAATCCCGACTAACAATAATTTGTTTTTCGGTGTTCCAGCGGGCAGTGGTGTGACTGTCATCTACTTGTTTCTCAATTAAATTTTTACCTGTTAGAGAAATTATTTGCGAAGCGACATGAAGTTGAGCTTCGGCTTTCTTGTAGTCCTCCATTTAACGTGCAGTTCTTTGTTTAACGTTGCATTTAAGTCGTCATAGCTTGGGGTTTTTTGATAGCCCATTTCGATAATCGCCACTTAAGCTTTCGTAAAAAGCGAGTCGGAGAAATATCCTTTGCTATCCAAGAAATGCTGTTGCAATTTGAAACCAGCATCCCCTCCTAATTTTTCAATGCCTTTTGGCGAATACTTCTTTGACAGTTCGGTCCAAATCATTTCGCCTTTCTCAAACTTGAAAGATTTACCCGTTTCCTTAATCTGTACTTCCTGTTCCTCAAGACTGCATAGTAAGCTACTTACGTTTCCGTTAGCGGGGTTGTAAAAGCTGTAAAATCCAAATTGATTGACTTTAAAATTGCCGCCTAATTCGCGATTCATCCGCGTAAGTAGGTTCAGATTGAAACGTGCGGTTATTCCGTGTGAATCATCATACGCGTTTCGAATCAAATTAGGGTCTTTCATAAGATCGAACCCAACAATTAATTTGTCTCCAGATCGCATATGCTTGTTCATATGCTGTAAAGTGTCAATTGCCCATTCTGGCCTAAAGTTGCCAATGTTTGAGCCTAGAAAAAGAACCAGGTTTGAGCAGTTTTCTTTAGCTTCAATCTTGTCCATTACCTCAAAATAATCTCCTACTTGAGGGTTTATTTTAAGATTAGGAAGGGATTGCTTCATGCTTTTAACCAACAGACCAATAGCTTCTTCTGATATGTCGATTGGAACGTACGTGAAATCAGCTTCAATAGCCAGTAGGTTTCTCAGTAATTCCTTTGTTTTTAATCCATCCCCAGCACCTAACTCAATAATATTGAAGTGCTTTTTGAACCCAGTTGCTTCATAGATTTCAACAGCTCGATTCTTCATGATGTCCATCTCGCAATCTGTGAGATAGTATTCGGGCATGGCCATTATCTCTTGAAAGATGCGACTGCCTTCATCATCATAATGGTACTTGGATGAGAGGAACTTCGGGCTTGCCGATAGTCCTTCTGCTACTTCTTCTGCAAATGTTTTTTCCATCTATCTTACTAATCGTATTCCGCTAAACTGCCACTGAAAATATGGATGGAAGAAGTTGCGATATGTATTCCTACTATGATTTGGCGAAGTGGCAACAGACGCGCCACGTAACACCATCTGATTAATCATGAATTTGCCGTTGTATTCCCCTAAGGCTCCGGTCACTTTACTGAAATTAGGGTAGGGGAGATAAGCACTATTTGTCCATTCCCAACGCTTGCTCCAATCGAATTGTTCGGATGCAATCTCCCATTCAAATTCGGTTGGTAGTCGCATGCCTTTCCATTCTGCAAAAGCCGTGGCTTCGTAAAATGAAACATGACAAAGAATTTCGTTTGGCTCGATTTTCTTTACTCCACCCAAGGTGAAGTGATGCCATTCACCATCAACTTTCTGCCAGTAAAGTGGCGAAGAAACGGTTTCATTCTGCATCCAAGCCCAACCCTCATCCAACCAGAGGTTGAAATCTTTATAGCCGCCTGCTTCAATAAATTTGATGTACTCGCCATTTGTTATCAGCGCTTTGCTGATTTCGAAATCATGTAGGTAAACCTTATGTCTTCCTAACTCATTATCATAGCAAAAGCCATATCCATCATGACCAATTTCGTACACTCCTTGTGCAATGGAGATATATCCTTCTTCACTATTTGAAGAATGAACTAAACTGTCTTCTGAAGTATAAACCCCGTCAGGTTTTTTTTGGCTAAGCATGAATTTCAAATCTGTAATCAGCAATTCTTGATGTTGCTGTTCGTGATTCATTCCTACTTGGAGTAATGTAGCAAATTCGCTTGAGATTTCTGTTTTTAGAAATTGCTCTACATGCTCATCTACGTGCTTGCGGTAGGCATAAGCATCTTCAATTGTGAAATCAATTTCTCCGCGCTTATCTCGCTGCGTTCTATCTCCAACATTGTTGTAGTAGCTGTTGAATATAAAAGTACAATTGTCTCGGAAGCGTTTGTATCCTTTCAAATGCTTACTCAATATAAACTCTTCAAAAAACCAAGTAATATGACCTAATTGCCACATAGCCGGGCTGGCGTGCAAGGCCACTTGGGCATTGTAATCTTCCGTTTTCAGTGGAGCACAAATCTCCTCGCTACGCTTTCTTATGTCCAGATACTGGTCTATCATCGTTGGTCAAAGTAGGAAAGATATATTCAGCACAACTGTCGGTTATGAGTCAGACTATATGTCTTTAGCAAATGTGCCATTCTTATCGTAGGTACAATACACAGAAAGGTTCAACTATGTTGCAGAATGGTTTAACTGGTTACTTAAAAAATATAGATTGGAGAAACGAAACTAGACTATCCGAATTACCTTGGCACGAAGTGAAAATCATCAAAGACACAACTAAAAACTTGTAAGATTGTAGAGCCCAATGCTCACCAAAATTACCCGATAGAGATAGTCCATTGGCCAAAACCTGATGGGTGGCCAATAGACGAAGGAACTGGTAATGAAGCAGAACGGGTTTCAATTGATTTTATATTCTAGTGGGATGGTGATGTGTTCAAGGAGAAAAACGAAGCAGTGAATTCTGAAAACGTTTTTTGATGTAGCAAGAACCCAAAAGAGGCTTCCGAAGTTTCAACCGAAAAACCAGTACGGGTCTTGCTTTGGTATGCTAATTATCATCCCGATGGTGGACAGCTTTTCTTTCCGCTAGCGAGTGATTCTTTGATAAAATCTTTCGCATTACCGCGCGATGATGTTAAACCTACAGATTTCAAAGCGTTTCCAGTAGAGGATGTCAAAGGATTACACATCCATCCGAACGTGCGGTAAGAAGCAATTATACCGCTTACCCAACGCGCCAAATTTTATGACTAGCAGGAAGCAGTTCATGGCCGGGTAAGTGTCAATTTTTCGAAGGGATTTGGAGTGTTTCTGTCAATTCCTATTCCTAAGCTATGGCAGGTTCGATTAGGTTTCTTAACGCTGTTTAATCCTTGTGTTTAAAAATAGGGCTAGACTTTAATTCAATCCTAATTTCGAGAGTAGACAACAGGTATCTATATTCGCGATAAATAACCTACAGATATGAAACCGACACTACTGATACTTGCCGCAGGAATGGGCAGCCGATATGGAGGATTAAAGCAGATTGACCCACTTGGGCCAAATGGAGAAACCATTATTGAATATTCGATTTACGATGCTATTCAGGCTGGTTTTGGTAAAGTTGTGTTCGTTATACGTGAGAGCTTTGAAGCTGATTTCAAGGAGCGTTTCACAGGCAAGTTTGAAGACAAGATTGAGATTGCTTACGCTTTTCAGGATGTAAATACACCGGTTGAGGGAATTGACAATCTCCCAAATCGCGAAAAACCTTGGGGGACCATGCACGCAGTATTGGTTGCTCATGATGTTGTAAATGAGCCATTTGCCGTTATTAACGCAGATGATTTTTACGGTTCAGACGGATTTCATCAAATAGCAGACTTTCTAAAGAATAAGTGCTCAGAGGATACGTATACCATGGTTGGCTACGTCCTTAAAAATACATTAAGTGATCATGGACAGGTAAGCCGAGGTGTTTGTGTAGCTGATGCTGATAACAATTTGGCAAAGGTTGATGAAAGAATAAAAATTCATTGGGAAGGTGAAAAGGTAATTTATCACGAAGGAGAATCATCTCATGAGGTTGATCCGGGAAGTGTTGTTTCGATGAATTTCTGGGGATTTCATCCTAACATCTTTGAACGCAGCCGACAGATGTTTATCGATTTTGTGAAAGAGAATAAAGAAAACCCAAAGGCGGAGTTCTTCATTCCGTTGGTAGCGGATAACCTGATTGGAGCCAAAGCAGCAGCTTTCCCAATTCTTACTTCTACTGACCGTTGGTATGGCGTTACGTATCAGGAAGATCGCCAGAGCGTAGTTGATGCCTTTCAAAAAATGGTAGCGGAGGGCAAGTATCCAAGCCCACTTTGGTGAGATTAGAAACATATTGAACATAAAGATTCGTCAACTTTTGAAAAGCTGACGGCTCTACCTTCTAGCCATTGTTAGAAATTCGGCTTAATGCTATACTTGCTGTAGAATTGAGTGATGATTGCCACGGCTTCATCAGCAGTATCAACCAACTGAATAAGTTCAAGGTCTTTTGGGCCAACGTTATGTGTCTTTTGCTCCATTGTGGATTTAATCCAATCAATAAGTCCACCCCAGTAGCTTTTGTCTACTAATACAATCGGGAACTTGGCAATCTTACCCGTTTGAATGAGCGTTAGAGCTTCAAATAGTTCGTCCATTGTACCGAAACCACCTGGTAATACAACGTAGCCTTGTGCGTATTTCGTGAACATCAATTTCCGTACAAAGAAGTAATCGAAATTGATGAACTTATCTGTATCAATGTATGGGTTAGAATATTGCTCAAAAGGCAATTCTATATTCAATCCAACTGATTTGCCGTTGGCAAGTCTCGCTCCCTTGTTACCGGCTTCCATAATTCCGGGTCCACCACCTGTAATAATTCCGAAGCCTTGCAAAGCCAATTTGTAAGCAATGTCTTCGGCCAATTTGTAGGTTGCATTATCGTCTTTCGTTCTTGCAGAACCAAAGATGGAGACGCATGGGCCGATACGAGCGAGGGTTTCGAAACCTTCCACAAATTCGGCCATAATCTTAAAGATTTGCCACGAATCCTTACTTTTTATTTCACTCCAATCTTTCGATTCAAGTGCTAGCTCAATACGTTTTTCGTTTTCGGTCATGATGCAAGTTGATAAATAGAAACGAAATATTTGAGGTTTTTTTTAAACCGCTGCCAAACTTGCGAGTTCCTTCTTCAGATGAAACCCGGTATGACCCTCTTTGAATTTGGCCACTTGAATAGGAGTTCCCGTAGTGAGGATTTGGCCACCACGTCTGCCGCCTTCGGGGCCAATATCAATAATATGGTCGGCACTTCGGATAATGTCCATGTTATGCTCAATAACCAAAACTGTGTTGCCGCGATCGGCCAGTTGATTTAATACTTCTAGCAGCACACGGATGTCTTCGAAGTGTAATCCTGTTGTAGGCTCATCCAGTATGTAGAATGTATTCCCTGTGTCGCGTTTACTGAGTTCAGAGGCAAGTTTTATTCGTTGTGCTTCTCCACCCGATAGGGTAGTAGAACTTTGCCCTAATTTAATGTAGCCCAATCCCACATCGTGAATGGTTTTTATCTTTTTAAGGATCGAAGGAATGTTCTCGAAGAATTGAACCGCCTCATCAATATTCATATTCAGTACATTCGAAACGGATTTCCCTTTATATCGGATTTCCAAGGTTTCTCGATTGTACCGATTGCCATTACACGTTGGGCAGAGAATATGCACATCGGGCAAGAAGTTCATCTCAATGGTTTTCAACCCAGCACCTCGGCATTCTTCGCACCTTCCACCTTTTACATTAAAGGAAAAACGCCCTGGTTTGTAGCCTCTAATCTGTGCCTCTGGCACACTCGCAAACAAATTTCGTATATCCGAGAATACGCCTGTGTACGTGGCAGGGTTGGATCGTGGCGTGCGACCAATGGGGCTTTGGTCTATGGCAATTACCTTATCAATATGCTCAACACCCGTTACCTTTTTGTAAGGCATTGGTACTTGCTGCGCTCTAAAAATCTCTCTGTTGAGAATAGGGTAGAGGGTCTCGTTTATTAAAGTGGATTTGCCACTTCCCGATACGCCTGTTACGCAGATAAAGGTTCCAAGAGGAAAAGCAGTATCCACATCTTTAAGGTTGTTTCCGCTTGCGCCTTTCAGAACCAACTTCTTGCCGTTTCCTTTTCGGAATTTCTTCCGTATTGGAATGAGGTTGCTGCCATTAAGAAATGCTGCGGTAAGCGAATCTTTGGCTTGCAGTTCTGTGGCAGTACCCTGAGCCACAATTTCTCCACCGTGGATTCCCGCTTTCGGACCAATGTCTATCACCTGATCGGCTGCTTCCATCATGTCTTTATCGTGCTCAACCACGATAACTGAGTTTCCAGAATCGCGGAGCTTTTTCAGCGCATCAATCAGCCGTTGATTATCTCGTTGATGAAGCCCAATGCTTGGCTCATCTAAAATGTAAAGCACGCCAACGAGTTGTGAACCTATTTGCGTAGCCAAACGAATACGCTGCGCCTCACCACCCGAAAGTGAACGTGCTGGACGGTCGAGAGAAAGGTAATCTAAGCCTACATCAAGGAGAAACTGAACCCTCGTCTGTATTTCCTTAATAATTTCTGTGGCAATAAGTGCTTGCTTCTCATCTAGCGTAGATGGAAGTTTGGTGAACCACTTTTGGGTTTCGCTCAAATCTAAAGCAGATACTTCTGCAATGTTCTTTCCGTTGAGTCTGAAATGCAGCGCTTCTTTCTTTAGTCGTGCTCCATTACAAGTGGGGCAAGCTTTGCGCTGTGTAAAGCTGGTTGCCCATTTCTGCAGCGCTTTGCTATCGGCTTCCTCGTTTTGCCGAGAAATGAAATTGACAATTCCTTCGAAAGAAAGAGAATAACTAGTTGCGTTGGAGTTGGCAGCTTTAACTTTAAATACTTCGTTACTACCGTAGAGGATTACATTCATCGCCTCTTCAGAAATATCAGCAATGGGTGATTTGAGTGTGAAATCATATTTCTCACCAATAGCTATCAGCTGATCAAATATCCAATTGTTCTTCTGTTCGCCAATCGGAATTATTCCTCCACGCCCGATGGAAAGCTTCGTATTGGGAATGATTTTATCGACCGATATCTCTGCAACTGTTCCCAAACCGTTGCACTTATTACATGCGCCATAGGGCGAGTTAAAGGAGAAGACATTAGGCGCTGGTTCGTCATACGCAATCCCTGTTGTGGGACACATCAATGCTCGACTAAAGAAGCGCACCTGGTCAGAATCGTGATCTAGAGTCATCATAGAACCCTTGCCATGTTTCATGGCGGTTTGCACAGAATCAGAAAGGCGTTTTGTGCTTTTAGAATCAACCTTCAGTCGGTCAATTACAATTTCTATATCGTGGACTTTGTATCTATCGAGTTGAAGTTTACCATCAAGTTCGAGGATTTTGCCATCCACTCGAACTTTCTGAAATCCTTGGCGCATAATCTGAACAAACAGTTCTCGGTAATGACCTTTTCTCCCTTTGATTACAGGTGCTAGAATTAACAGTTTACTATCCGCTAAATCCTTTTTAATTATTCGGATAATCTCTTCATCCGAGTACTTAATCATTTTTTCATCCGTGTTATAGCTGTATGCAATAGCTGCGCGAGCAAATAGCAATCGGACAAGATCATAGATTTCCGTAACGGTTCCAACCGTTGATCGCGGACTACGATTGGTTGATTTCTGTTCTATGGCGATAACAGGACTTAGCCCAGTGATGTTATCCACATCTGGTCGTTCCAACGTGCCGAGAAACTGTCTAGCATAGGAGGCAAACGTCTCAATGTAACGTCTTTGCCCCTCTGCATAAATTGTATCAAATGCTAGCGAAGATTTCCCGCTTCCGCTAAGGCCCGTTATCACCACAAGCTTATCTCGCGGAATCTTAATATCCACATTCTTGAGGTTGTGAACACGAGCACCGTAAACTTCTAGAAAATTGTCTTGGCTTTCCGTTTTTTCACTCATCACCTTCATCTAGTTGAAGGGGGTCAGACGGAGCGGATGAGCTATCAACTACAACGGGTATCTCTGTGGATTTGAAATCGTAATACCCTGATTTAGGAAAAAGTATTTCGTATTTCTTTCTCGATTTGTTTGGTAAGAATGTTTTTCTCATCCAGGGGTTAAATACCTTCAAAATTTTGTAGTTGACTTTGTAATCATCGGCAAAAGCCACAAGATCATTGATGGTAGTGTCTACCTTAACCGTGTACGTATCGTGCGGCAGGTAAAGGTCCTTCAATCGATAATGAAAACCATACTTGGTTGGATTTTCATGAATTTCCTTGGCAGCCAAAATGCGAAAAACATAACGGCTAGTCTCGGAGTTTAAAAGCAGGTCGTAGTAATTGTTTGCTTTCTGCCGCTTGAGCTGCTTACCTACACCACCTATGCCCATATTGTAGCTAGCTGCTGCTAATGTCCAACTTTCATAGCGTTCGTAAGATTGGTTCAGGTATTTGCAGGCGGCAACTGTTGCTTTTTCAACGTGGTAGCGTTCGTCCACATCGTTATTCACTTCCAGTCCGTATTCCTGTCCTGTCCTTTTTAAGATTTGCCAAAATCCAGCTGCTCCGGCAGGAGATACTACATTCATCAACCCACTTTCTATCAAAGCCAAGTATTTGAAATCGTCTGGCACACCATTTTCCTTCAGAATAGGTTCAATGATGGGAAACCACTTACTGGCGCGTTTGTGATAAAGAAGGCTATTAGATTGCCAGTAGGTATTTACTAGAAGCTCTCGGTCAAGACGCTCACTCACATCTAAATCTTTGAGAGGAACTGGTTCTCCACAGAAGTATAGGCTTTCTGGAATGTTGAGACTATAAATTCGGTAGTCCTCATTGAATTTATTCTGGTAAGATTGATTTTCGTCACTATGGTCGTTACTCGAAAATGTGAACATTTCGAATCCAATAATGACGGACATGGCGATCAGAATTCCCCCAAGAAGTTTTGTAATCTGACTTTTCATTTATTCTGGCTCCTTAGCCTTGTTTATTCGTGTGATGCCGTACAAAAAACCAAACAACATTAAGAAATAGCCAAGGAAGAGGAAGAAGTGCCAATAGTCCCAGCTATCTGCAATTACTCGGTCAATTACAATTAGAAAAATGACCGAGAGGAAGGAAAGACCAAGAAAAGTTAAGGCAACCTGACGGTCGCTCAAACCTAAATAAGATAGATGGTGAGTTGTATGATCCTTACCTCCAACAAAGGGTGATTGCCCTTTCAGTAAACGGTTAATGGTCACGGTGGTTGTATCTATTATTGGTACAATAAAAACTAGTAACGCCACAATGAACTGTTTTGTTTGGATACGAAAATCTGGTTCTGCACCATAGTTCCACAAGTAGAGAATGCCAATGGATGCTAGAAAAACCCCAAGGAACTGACTACCGGTATCTCCCATGTACATCTTAGAAGGATTCCAGTTATAATAAAGGAACCCAATTAACCCAGCTAAAACACCAAGCAAGGTGATAAAGTAGATACTATGAGACTCTCCATTTACACTTAACATGTAGAGCACTGCTAATATGACTGAGATTGAAACAGAAGTTGTGATTCCATCCATATTATCCAACATGTTAATAGAGTTCATCAGCCCTACCACCCATAGGATTGTTAGAGAGTAGTCCACGATTGTAATGCCAGAAATGTTAATGCTGGTTCCAGTAGCAATAAGAATAACGGCACTACTGACTTGGGCAAAGAATTTTAGAAATGGTTTTGTATTGTAAGCATCATCAGCCAAACCGACCACAAAACCAAGCGAACAGGCTGCCATCACCCCCAGAAATTGAACAATGTCATTAATGTAAGTTACTGCCTCAAAAAGAATGGAGTAGCAAGCTATAGAGAACAAGAACATGATGTAGAACGAGATCCCCCCAAATGCCGGTTTAGAAGAGCTCCAGCGTACCATATTTTCTGATTGGTCTTTTACACCAAGAGTCCTTGAGAATTTCAAGAATAATCCATTAATAAGGAAAGAGAAAAGCGCAGCACAAACAGTGAATGCCACGTAAATCCATATAATCTGCTCCGAGTTTAGTTTTAACATGTGATGTTTCGCTAGAATTGGCTTTCAAAGTTCTTGAATGTTGGTGCGCCAGCATCTTTTTCGGAAAGAATAGGGTTTTCTATTTCCCAGTTAATATTTAAATCGGGGTCGTTCCATAGTAAACTTCCTTCCGCTTCTTTATGATATGGTCCTGTGCAATCATAATAGAAAAGCGTATTGTCACTCAGGGTTTTAAACCCGTGTGCAAATCCTGGCGGAACCCAAAGAGCGTCTTTATTGTCCTCATTTAGCTCAATTGCGAAGTGTTTTCCATAAGATTTAGAATCTTTACGTAGGTCTACTGCAACGTCAAGTACCGCTCCTTTCAAAACGCGTATCAGTTTTCCTTGAGCGTAAGGTGGATTTTGAAAATGCAGTCCACGAACAACATCTCCCTGCGACTCGGAAATATTTGTCTGGACAATATCCAAATCTAGACCTGCATCGGCCCACGTACTCTTGCTGTAACCTTCAAAAAAGAAACCACGGGAATCGTGAAAGACTTTTGATTGGACAATAAGTAGAGAATCTATACCTGTTTCAATCAGTTTCATTTATGCTAGCCATTTTTACCTTTAAACAAACGCTTGATTAAGCTTTCTTCTTTTTTCTCTTCGTCCTCCTCATAATAGCCGTACCCGTAACCGTAACCATACCCGTATCCATACCCGTATCCATAGCCATAATTAGAACTTTGGTTCTCTTGGCTATTTAGTATCACGCTCAGATTTTCAATATGGTTATCCCGAACCAGACGATTTATATTATCCACGAATGGACGCTTTGAATAATTGGCGCGACAAATGTAAATCGGGTAATCTGCATTTTGCATATTTTCAATTCCATCGGTTACTAATCCACAAGGAGGATTATCAATAATGATATAATCATATTGCTGTTTCAGCTCCCCAATAATCTTATCCATGAACTTACTGAGTATTAACTCAGATGGGTTAGGAGGTATAGGACCTGCAGTGATGAAGTCTAAGTTGTCTAATGTGCTAGATTTTATGCAGTTAAAAATATTGTCCTGGCCAATAAGTAATGTACTCATACCTGTGTTATTCTCAACATTGAAACCCAAATGAATCTTAGGCTTACGCATGTCGAGGTCAAGAATTATGACTTTACTACCCGTGTAGGCAATGATTCCTCCGAGATTGATGGCGACAAATGTTTTACCCTCTCCTGAAATAGTTGATGTAATCGAAATCAACTTTGAGCGGGAGTCCGCTGTACTTATGTATTTCAGATTTGAGCGAATTGTTCGAAACGCTTCAGAAATCATAGACTTTGGACTTTTATCAACCAGTAGCTGAGAGTTAGGAATGTCTTTTTTATACCTAGGGATAACCCCCAAAACAGAAACGTTAGTGTGCTTCACTATGTCTTTGACCGATGTAATTTCATTAAACAGTAAGTATTTGGAAAAAACTACAGCAAGACTTAGAAGAAGGGCAGCCACAAAACATACAGTAACAACCGCATTCTTATCTGGGAATACAGGATTTTCAGAATAACTTGCTTCTTGCAAAATTTTATTGGTGGAGACGTAACCCGCTTTTGAAATTGAATACTCCGCTTTTCTGTCAACCAATGTGTTGTAAAAGCTTTCATTAACGGCAGCTATTCTTAAAAGACGAGAATATTCAATTTCATCATAATTCTGACCACCACCAGCAGTTCTTTCTCTGTAAATATTAAGTTGGTCAGTTATCTTTTCTATTTGACTATCAATACTGGTTTCAACTGATGAAACACTTTCTATAATGAGTTTTTTCTGAATCTCAATCTGATAAATAAGTGCTTTAACTTGGTCACTTTCTGGCTTGACTACATAGAGCATCTGCTCTTTTTGAAGCAAAAGGTCCTGTAATTTATCAAGGGATTTGGAGATTACACCTTCACTTTCAGAACCTGCCAGCAGTGAAACTAGCTGATAAACATCTAGATTTTTGTTAACGGTCAATTCGGCTTCAACTTGTTCCAATACTTTCTGCTCTACAGAAAGGCTCACTAACTCTTCTTCTAAACTTTGAATTCGTGAATCTACATTCGGAAGATCACGATTTTTATACCTATCCAGATTATCGTCAATTTCATGTTCTTTTCTGAAAATCTGTATTTGGGTTTCAGATTCATATAGTCGATCATAAATCCTAGCTAGCTGCTCATCAATAAAGGTGAGAATACTATTTGCAGATTGCTGCTTCCTTTCCTCGTCATTGATAATAAAGTCCTTCGAAATTCTGTCAACTATTTCTTCAGACTTTCTAGCATTCTTATCTCTTAATTTAATATTGATTGTCTTAGCAAAATCATTAAGGATTACTACCGCGACCTTTGGTAGATACATATCTAAAATTTGCTCTCCACTGTTGACAATGACAATGAACTGATGGTCTTCTTTGTTTTGGACCTCCAGAATGTGCTCAAAATTCAAAACAGAAATCTTGAATTTAAAATGTGGCGTAACTAGCGTGTCAATCAAAGGACTCTCAACACCCGTTAACTGACCATTCACAGTGTACTCAATATAGACCTTGTAATTATCAGTAAAAGTCAGGTTAATCGGTACGCCATAAACAGAATTATCGAGGACCTCATAATGTAGTTTGAATGGAGAAGTTTGATAAAGTTCTGCTGTCAGAATTTCACCTTTCACAAGATAACTGACATCTAAAGGAAGCTTCTTGAGCGATTCGTTAATTGAAACTGAAGACCTTAAGAGTTCGATTTCCTGATGAATAGTCTGTTCGTGAATATTCCTAGACTGAAGCAGAGCGTTAGTTCTATTATCTTGACCAAGCTGCACTGTAGCAGTGGACAAATAAACGGGCTGTGTGTATTTTAAATACAAGTATGCTCCAAGCGAAAAAGTTAAGAATAGAGCAAGAATGACAACTGTATTAGCCCTTACTATGGAAATTAGCAGTCCAATATTAAGCTCATCATTAAGAGCTGGTATTTTTTGCTCTTTATTGTCCAAGTCGTTGAAGTTGGGTGAATAATACCGCGGTACTTGTGACTGTTGTAAGAATTGCTAGGTAAGGGGCCAGCTCTGCAAGTATTTTCCTGACATGCCCTTTCCGCACTTCAATATAAATAATGTCATTTGCCTGTAACACCAAATTTGCATGTTGCATGCCCGACAAAGTAGATAAATCTATGAGGTAAACATCTGGGTTTTTCAAGTCACCTCTAATCAACTTGATTTGATCGGCTTTTCCTTCTTCAGGAATGCCTCCAGTCATCGCTAATACTTCAAAAAGTGTTGTGTTATCGTTTCCGAGAGTAACGACCGAAGTATTGTTGCCTGCAAAAATCATTACTCGCTTATTGCTTACTTCAAGCAAAACAAAAGGGTTGTTGTAAAACTCCGAAAACTTATCTTCAATTAGCATTTCTGCTTGCCTTATGGTCAAGCCCTCAAGATATGTTCTCCCAAATAACGGAAGCTTTGCAAAACCATCAGATTCCAATTTCACAGCTAAGGTTGTACCGCTACCTACCATTACACTGCTCCCCGCCTGAACATTTATTAAACCGGAGCCATCATTCGTAAACATTCGAACAGCAATACGGTCATCGGCTGCCAAACGGTATTCCTTATCCTGCACATCTGAAAACTCTGAATAGGGATAGTTAGGTCCTGTCCGAAGCATTAAACCTCTATTCAGATACTTATCGCAAGAGCTCAGTGATAGAACAAGAAACAGGAAAAATGCTGTATTCCGCATTCAAATTTTGTGTTTGGCCAAAGCTAAGATTTAATCATGCTCAAAATGCCGTAGGTTTTAACTAAGTAATTGTTGATAAAGTACGTCCATTTTTGATGTTAGTTGACTATAATGAAAACGTTCACCAACATAATTCCAGCCTTTACCTGCCATTTCATTCCTAAGTTCATCAGACTCTATCAAACTCATTAAGTTTTCTGCCATTTTTGGTTCGTCTTCGAAACCAGCGAGTAAACCCGTAACCCCATGATTAACTACATTCTCAACGCCACCAACATTGGTAGAAACCACTGGAGTTCCACTTGCTTGAGCTTCAATTAGACTAACAGGAGTTCCTTCATTTTTAGAAGTAAGAATAACGATATCTAAACCTGCATTTATCTTGTCAATGTCGTTTCTCCAGGAGCAAAAAGTAAGCGGAGCATCTTCTGGTTTGTAATACGGAAAAGCATTGAATTGAATACTGATTTCACCACAGAAAGCTTCTAATTCTTGACGCATTTCTCCATCTCCAATAATGAAAAATCGAACCTTTTTAGTTGTGCTATCCAGCACATGCTTAACTAAACGTAAAAAGTATTTGTGGTCTTTTACATCCACCAATCGACCAATGATTCCAACCGCTATTTCATCGTCCTTAATGCTGAATTCATT
The DNA here is from genome assembly GCA_047636795.1 of Bacteroidia bacterium. Taxonomy (GTDB): domain Bacteria; phylum Bacteroidota; class Bacteroidia; order UBA10329; family UBA10329; genus UBA10329. Next base: position 20,181 of record JBLIGB010000006.1, read on the forward strand.
TCTAAAATCAGCTCGTTTAGAATCTGTGTCTGTTCTAAATCTATCGAGGTCAAAACCTAATGGAATTACCTCAAATTTTTCTGGCGGAGCAATTTTATGTTCTACAGAAAGTTCATGCTTTTGAATATCACTAATAGCAATAATCTTAGACGTTCTCTTAGCCAATGAACGTTCAATTTGCTTGAACATATTCGTCTTCATTCTATTGAAATACGAATGGAAGTAATGCCCGTGAAACGTATGTACGATTACAGGAACTTTCCTGTTGTGCGCGGCTAATCTGCCAATTGCACCAGGCTTAGAAGCATGCGTATGAACAATATCTGGCTTGAAGTCGTCAATGATTTTTTCAATTGCACGGTAAGCGGCCATATCAACACCAAGGCTAATCTCACGTTGCATTTCCGGAACGATAACTGGCTGAATACCTAAATCTGTAAGAATGTGATTGGAACTGGCTTCGTTTTCCTCTTTATCACCGCCAATTAATAACGTTTCGTAATTATCTGGAAGGTATTTGGTTAAATAGGCAACATTGAATGTTGGCCCGCCCAAATTAAAACGGTTAGCTATTCGAAGTATTCTTGGCATTGGTTACTGTCTAATATACTTTTTCCACCACGTTTGAAACACTATCAAGTTCCAAATATGTGTAGCTGAATCTCCTGGGTCAGAAGAATGCATTTTGTTTAATAATGCGGTAATAGCGGATTCATTGAAAATATTCTGCTCCGCGAGAAGAGAAGCACTCAACAAGTCTTCTTTAATCAGCGAATTCAATTCGCCTTTAAACCAGTTGAGAAGCGGAACTTCAAAACCATGCTTGGGTCTTTTGAAAAGTAATTCTGGCAAATCAGCTCGGTAAGTCTCTTGTAAAATCCGCTTTCTTATGCTCGATGTAATCTTGTACTCTTCTGGAAGCGAACACGCAAACTCAACCAATTCGTGATCAAGGAAAGGCACACGAACTTCTAAGCTATTTGCCATGCTCATCAAATCAACTTTGGTAAGCATGTCGTTTCTCAAAACCTGATGCAAATCGCTGTAAAGCACTTCATCAAGGTCCTTTGTTGTTCCTAATTCTGAAGTTAAAGCTTTCTTTCGTTGAGCAAGCTGGCCTGAATCAACGCCATCCATTTGCATCAACTTTTCTACTTGATTCTCAGGCATAAAGCTCGCCCAGTTCCAATAGCGGTCTTTGGCACCAAGCGAAACACCATTGCTGAACTTCTGCAACTGCAATACACGATTTCCTAAAGCTGAATTCCTTGAGCCAGGCAACAAGAACCAAAGCGGTTTGAGAGCTGAGACAACTTGTTCCTTAATGCCCAAGTTTCGTGCTCTAAATTCTGCTGAATGCTTGTTGTAACCCGAGAATAATTCATCAGCTCCATCGCCCGAAAGGGCAACCGTTACGTGCTTTCTGGTATGCCGACAAAGAATATGAACGGGTAGGGCAGAGGAGTCTGCAAACGGCCTGTCGATGTAATTCAAAACATCATGCAAAACATCATACAAATCATCATTCGTAAGCTTGAAAACAGTGTGATTTGAACCTATGTTCCTTGCTACAGCTTCTGCGTAATGTGTTTCATCAAATAATGGTTCGTCAGCATAACCAATGGAAAACGTGTTCAGTTTATCCGTTTGTTTAGCCGCTATAGTGGCAATCACCGAACTATCAATTCCACCACTTAGGAAAGAACCCAACGGAACATCAGAAATCATTCTTCGCTGAACAGATTTCTCCATCAATTCGCGAAGCTTATTCTGCGCTTGCTCGTAAGACATGTTGGTTTTAGGAGCAGTCGGTTTTGGAATGCTCCAATACGTTCCAGTTTCAACATCTGAACCTTTCACTTTCATCCAAGTTCCAGGTTCTAATTCTTGAACATTGTCAAAAATGGTTTCTGGAAATGGCGTGTAATTGAACTGATGATAAAGGAACTGCGAGTTCTTGTCTATGGACTTCGGAATGCCAAAAGCCATCAACGATTTCATCTCACTTCCAAAAACAACAGCGTTTTCGTCTTTGTAGACAAGTAATGGCTTAATGCCCATTCTGTCTCTCGCAAGAAATAATTCGTCCGTCTCTTTATCATGAATTGCAATAGCGAAAAAGCCGTTCAGCTTCTCTAAAACCTTCTCGCCCCATTCAACAAACCCTTGAAGCAGAATCTCAGTATCTGAAGTTGTTCTTGGTTTAAAGTCAGATAGTTGAGCTTCAATTTCCTTGTAGTTGAAAATCTCACCGTTGAAAACCATTGAGTAACGACCACCAGCATCTGTAAACGGTTGGTTAGCCGAAGCCGAAGTATCAATAATCGCTAGACGCGCATGACCTAATGCAGCAGAGCCTTCAATATGCTTTCCGTTCCCGTCTGGGCCACGTAAAGCCATGGTAGCGACAGCATCATCCAATTTTAGATGATACGGTTTGCCGTTTTCGTTAATAGCGTATGCTCCTGTAATGCCGCACATGATTCATAAATAAATGCCGTAGCATTTGCTTAACTGCTGAAATCGGGTAAGGTTTTCTCTTTTGGTATGAGAAGATGGTTGACATGATTTGGGTCAGCAGAGAAACTACTCAATTCTATCATTTCTTTAAAACCTGTGAGTCTGAACAGTCGATAATTCGTCAAATCTACCTTCGCTTTCAATTTATTAGCAACATCATCAGTAAGAATTTCAACAATGATAGCTGGTCTGAAACTTTGAAGTTGAGTAAACCCATCAAAAAACTCTGGTTCATGAAGTTCTATATCTACTTTTATTAAATCAATTTTTGTGATGTTTTTATCATACAGGTAACTGTCCAACGTTGAGCAGACCACTTTATATTCCCAAATTTCATCCTGATTTGATGTTCGGTCTTTTAGTTTTAAAGCATTCAGTGACCCACTTGATGGAAAACCACCAACAGCAGAATCAAAAAAAACTTGGTCATCGTTTGAATCACTCAATGCAATCTTTTCGAGTACGATATCCATATTGTTTAGGCGAACATTTGTTGCTAATTCTGGATAGATTTTCTGTGATGGTTCAAATGCGATTACGATTGCATTTGGGTTTTCAGTCTTCGCTAGTAACGAGTATATCCCAGTATTGGAACCAACGTCCAAAATAACATCTGAGTCTTTGCAAAGTAGTTCCCACATCCAAATGGTGTCTTCCTCAAATGAGTGGTATAAACCTTTCCAGAAAATTTGATTGTCAATACTAGTGCCGATATGGTTTATTCTAAAATTGCCGCTCTTCGTGCGAACGACTGATGTTCCTTTGAAATTTAAATCTCGATAAAATCTGTCGAGATTAATTGGAAACCATCGCAATAGATGAGCCCAAGTACTTTGAAACGGTAAAACCTTGTAGATTAATAGTAGGGTCTGATAAATAGCCGAACTTAGTTTCATTGCTTGATTATTTTGGCTGTAAATAACAGAAAAGCCGTCAATGAGACGGCTTCTTTCTGAATATGTTGTCATCGATTAAAGATGAATTACTTCATCATAAGCAACTGCGGCTGCTTCCATTATTGCTTCGCTCATTGTTGGATGAGGGTGAACTGTCTTGATGATTTCATGACCAGTTGTCTCCAGTTTTTTGATGGCAACAATCTCAGCAATCATCTCCGTAACGTTAGCACCAATCATGTGTCCACCAAGGAGCTCGCCATATTTTGCATCAAAAATTAGTTTCACAAAACCATCCTTTGCGCCAGCGGCACTTGCTTTACCAGAAGCCGAGAATGGGAATTTTCCAACCTTAATTTCATAGCCAGCTTCAATTGCTTTTGCTTCTGTGTAACCAACAGACGCCACTTCTGGAGAACAGTACGTACATCCAGGAATGTTTCCGTAATCCAACGGCTCTGGGTTTTCGCCAGCAATCTTCTCAACGCAAATAATACCCTCTGCACTTGCAACGTGTGCTAATGCAGGACCAGCAATGCAATCGCCAATGGCAAAAACGTTAGGAATGTTGGTGGCATAAAACTCATCAACCTTAATTTTACCAGCATCAATAATTACACCTGTATCTTCTAATCCGCAATCTTCAATATTAGCTTGAATACCAACTGCAGATAGAACTACATCGCACTCAATTACTTCCTCGCCTTTCTTAGTTTTAACGGTCACTTTACAACCATCGCCAGAAGTATCTACAGACTCTACAGAACTATCTGTTTTAATCTTAATACCTGATTTTTTGAAAGAGCGAACAAGCGCTTTACTTACTTCCTCATCCTCAACAGGAACAATCCTTGGCAAGTATTCAACAATTGTTACTTCCGTACCAATAGCATTGTAGAAATAGGCAAACTCTACACCAATGGCACCAGAACCAACCACAACCATTTTCTTAGGTTGTTTGTCCATAACCATGGCTGCTCTGTAGCCAATAATCTTTTTTCCGTCCTTTTTTAGATTAGGAAGCTCGCGGCTTCTAGCACCAAGTGCAAGAATGACATTCTTAGCGGTCACATCGGTTTTCTTTCCATCTGCGGAAGTCACCTCAACCGTAGTTCCGTTTTTCAGTTTCCCGAAACCATCAATGTGGTCAATCTTGTTTTTCTTAAACAGGAACTGAATTCCCTTGCTCATGCCATCGGCAACGCCACGGCTACGTTTCACCATTTCGCCAATTTCGGCCTTGCTGTTACCAACAGTAATACCGTAATCAGATGCATGCTGAATGTATTCGAAAACCTGCGCGCTTTTTAATAAAGCCTTGGTAGGAATACACCCCCAATTGAGGCAAATTCCACCTAGTTCTGTACGTTCTACAACGCCAACTTTAAGGCCTAACTGAGAGGCTCTGATGGCCGCTACGTAGCCTCCAGGACCACTACCAACTACTATAAGATCGTAACTCATTTTTATATCTTTAATCGTGTTGCGAAAGTACCAAGGATATGGATAATGAAAAGGTCTTTCTTAAGTAGAAATTCAAAGACGGTTAAAAAAACTAAATCATGAACAGCGCTGAGCTTCTGAGGACAATTGACAATCAACGCTTTATTCGTGCTAAAAACCTTTGCTTTCTTTGTGGTGATAATTAAGCAATTGATGAGGAAATGAATACAGTTAGGGTAATTACTTTGCTTGCTATGGCTGTATTAACAGCTTCGTGCGAGAAAAAAGAAGCGTTTGAGATTGATGGTGCCGACTATTTGATATTCGGACGTTATTATGGAGAATGTTTGGGAGAGGGATGTGTTGAAATCTATAAACTGACGGCAACAACACTGTTTGAAGATACAACGGATGGCTATGCAGGTATTGGTCCGTTAAACTTTGTTGAACTGACCAGCCAGCAGTTTTCAGATGTTCAGGGTTTGTCAGATGCTTTTCCATTGGAATTGCTTGATGCAGGAGTAGCTACGCTTGGCTGTCCTGATTGTGTTGACCAAGGTGGACTGTACATTCAGATATCTGATAACGGTAACCTTAGCAGTTGGAACATAGACCAACAGCTGAGTGCTGTGCCAAGTTATATGCATTCCTTTATGGATGAGGTGAACGCCAAGATTACACTAGTCAACGAATAGATTCTCTATATTTATTGGACAATCAAGGCCTTAATCTTGAAGTTCCTTAGCGGAAATCATTTGGCCTTGATAAATGTAGCATCGGAGATAATCTCTTACTTTACATGTTGGTGTAGTGACTACGTCTCTTCTTCAAAGAAAAGCTTGTAATAATTTCTTCCTTCTTCATCCACACCACGTTCAATCATATCGCGGTCTCCGTGGACATACACCGCAAAATTCGCATCTAATTTGATGATTGATTTTAATCCGCGTATTTCCTTCTTAGCCACTTGTGGCGAAATGGTGAAGGCATTCAAATGGGGAATGCCTGTTTGTTCTTCAATTTGATGCTTGTAGGTCTGAAATGATTCGGCAATGCCATCGTCTTCAAATACCTCTGAAGCAAAATCCTCCATCTTAAAATCTTCATTCTCGGTAAAGAAATCGGCAGACTTTTCTAGGAAATTTATTTGGTCTAAACGGTCTAATTCAATCTCTTCAGGAAGCTGACTTCCAATAAAATCCTTGCATGTATTAATTACATGTTTGGTCTGAAAATCACTTTCCATCCTCAGCTGAATACCTAGAAACTGGTTTTGCCAGTAATCAGTCTCCGCTTGGTTTTTCTCGAAAGAGAGCACATGATACCCATCATGGAAATCTTTGTTGATGATAAGGCAGGCCTTGTCTGGCTTTTTATCGCCAATACCGCTTCTCAATTTCAATTTAGGCGTACCCGAATCAATACTTGTTACGGCTACTACAGATTCCTTTGTCTCACATTTAAA
>JBLIGB010000007.1:0-22598 GCA_047636795.1 Bacteroidia bacterium
ATGTGTTGTTGTTAACGATTAGCGAAAAGCAAATGAGCTCAAGAAATAGGAAAACGAAGAACACATGATTCCTGTAGACAAAAAGCAGGATGTTCTTCATAATTCATCTGTCATTCCAACCGAATTATCGCATCAAGAATGGGAATCGATCTATGTTTTTGAGCGCAATACCTGTTCCACGTGCGACCGCTCTCAATGGATCATCAGCAATATGCACAGGTAATTTAGTCTTAAGTGAAATACGCTTATCCAAACCGCGAAGCATGGAACCACCACCTGCCAGATAAAGACCTGTTCGGTAGATATCTGCAGAAAGCTCAGGAGGTGTCATCTCCAAGTTATTGAGAATTGCTGTCTCAATTTTGGTGATGGACTTATCCAACGCATGTGCCACTTCCTGATAAGAAACAGTGATTTCCTTTGGAATTCCAGTCATCAAATCTCGTCCATGCACTGCATAATCTGGTGGTGGATTTTCTAACTCTGTCAGAGCGGATCCGACTTCAATTTTAATGCGTTCAGCAGAACGTTCTCCGATGAGAATATTGTGTTGTCTGCGCATGTAATCTTCAATATCGGCTGTAAAATCATCCCCAGCCGTCCGGATAGATCGGTCGCAAACGATTCCGCCCAAGGCGATAACCGCAATTTCGCTGGTACCACCGCCTATATCGATAATCATGTTACCCATTGGTTCCTCCACGTCAATCCCAATTCCGATTGCGGCTGCCATCGGTTCGTGAATCAATCGCACATCCTTCGCTCCTGCATGTTCTGCCGAGTCACGTACTGCTCGTTTTTCTACTTCAGTAATTCCAGAAGGAATACAGATTACCATTCTAATTTGTGGAGGAAAAAAGTACCTGCGGTCGGGGTTAATCATTTTGATCATCCCTGAAATCATTTGCTCAGCGGCCTCAAAATCAGCAATAACTCCATCCTTTAATGGTCGGATAGTCTCGATGTTTTTGTGGGTCTTGCCATGCATTTGCTGGGCTTTCTTCCCAATGGCAACGATTTTACCTGTTTGAATGTTTTTAGCAACAATCGAAGGCTCATCAACCACAACCTTATCGTTGAAAATGATTAGCGTGTTGGCCGTACCGAGGTCAATTGCAATTTCCTGTTTGAAGTAGTCGAAAAAACCCATTTCTTAGTGTTTAAAATGTCTTACACCTGTAACTACCATGGCCATTCCATTATTATTACAATAGTCTATAGATCGTCCGTCTTTGATTGAACCCCCTGGTTGAATCACAACATCAATCCCTTCATTATGTGCAATTTCTACGCAGTCTGGGAATGGAAAAAACGCGTCTGAACCCATAACTGCTCCATTGAGATCAAATTGAAAAGAATTTGCTTTGGTAATGGCGAATTTTAGCGCATCAACTCGTGAGGTCATTCCGCACCCGCTAGCCAAAAGCTGCTTGTTCTTGGCTAGAACTATAGTGTTAGATTTTGTGTGTTTCACCAATTTATTGGCAAAAACAAGGTCTTCAAATTCTGTTTCGGTAGGTTTTCGATGAGTCACAGACTCCATGTCTAAAGCATCCTGCGTACTCAAATCCTTCTCCTGCTCCAATACACCATTCAACAAAGAACGGAACTGGCGATTCGGAAACTCACAGGGCTTTTGAATCAGAATAACTCGATTCTTTTTCTTTTGAAGAATTGCCAAAGCTCCTTTACTGTAAGATGGGGCAATTACCACCTCAAAGAACAACTCGTGCATTTCTGCAGCTGTTTCTTCATCGACTCGAACATTAGTGATTAAAACGCCCCCAAAAGCAGAAACCGGATCACCAGCTAAAGCGGCTTTCCAGGCATCAATCAGATGTGGTCTACTTGCCAAACCACAAGCATTGTTGTGCTTAAGAATTGCGAAAGTCGTCTCATCAAAATCAGTAATGAGGCTAACAGCTGCATCAACATCCAAAAGGTTATTGTAGCTCAGCTCTTTACCATGAATTTGATCAAATAGCACAGAAATATCCCCATGAAAAAAGCCTTGCTGATGCGGGTTTTCGCCATAGCGCAATTCCTTTGTTCCGTTTTCCTGATGCGAAAAACCACTTTCACTAAAATAGCCATGAATGGCTGTGTCGTAATGCGATGAAACCGCAAATGCTGCAGTGGCAAATTGCTTGCGTTGCTCTAAAGTTGTTGTGGCAGAATCCTCAATCAAAGCAGCAAGAGCAGTATACTGAGTCTTTGACGGAATAATCACAACATCCTTGAAATTCTTTGCTGCTGCCCGTATCAAAGAAATACCACCGATATCAATTTTCTCAATAATCTCTTCTTCGGAGGCTCCGCTTGCGACAGTATCCTCAAAAGGATACAAATCAACAATTACAAGATCAATCTCTGGAATGTCATACTCCTCTAGCTGACGCGTATCATACTCATTGTCTCTGCGGCTTAAGATACCGCCAAAGACTTTCGGGTGGAGCGTTTTAACACGTCCTCCCAGTATGGATGGATACGTGGTCAGTTCTTCAACTGGAAAAACCTGCATATCGTATTGTTCCAAATACGCTTGCGTTCCACCCGTAGAGTAAACGTTAATCCCGTGTTTAATAAGCTGTTTGACAATCGGCTCCAACCCCTCTTTATGAAAAACAGAAATTAAAGCGTTTTTAATGGTCTTGTTACCCACTACATTCAATTAGAAATTCGACAAATAAGAAAACTGGAAACTCTTTCCCGAAACGTTCTTAACTCCAGTAAAATCAAGGGATTCGGGCTTTTTTACCAAGCACGTTAAAGGTAGACTTTTTTGCACAATTCAGTTATCTTTGCATGATTACTACAAAAGGAATTTCCACCGAAGTTTTCAACAGCGAATGATCATCTTTTTCAAGCTATTCAATGAAAGTCTTAAGATGGCATGGAACTCGTTGGTCGGAAATAAGCTCCGAACCATTCTTTCGTTATTGGGCATTACCATTGGTATTATGGCAATCATTACGGTATTCACTTTGGTTGACTCTATGGAAAAGAATATCAAAGACAACATTCAATCGCTAGGCGACAATACAGTTTACATCCAAAAATGGCCTTGGGATACGGGTGCTATGCAGGAGTGGTGGAAATATTGGCAGCGACCAGAAGCGGACTTGAACGATTTCAAAGAAGTGCAACGCAGGAGTAATGCTGCTGAAGCCGTGGTTTTCATGGCATCTAAAACCAAAACGGTTAAATATGCTTCCAACTCGGTTGAGAATGTGAGTATTGTCGCTGTAACGCATGATTATGACAGGATTAAATCCTTCGACATTGTGTCGGGGAGGTATTTCACGATGGCCGAGTCGAGCGTTGGGAAAAACGTGTGCGTTATCGGAATGGCAATTGCGCAGGGCTTATTCGGAGAAAGCGACCCTATTGGAGAATCCGTTCTCGTTTTTGGAAGAAAGCTAGTTGTAATCGGAATTTTTGGGGTGGAAGGAGAAAGTGTTTTCGGGAACTCTGTAGACAATCAACTATTGATGCCAATGAACTTTGCTCGGCAGGTAATGCGTGTTGACAGAAGGGGCTCAAATCCGCTGGTTATGGTTAAAGCTAAAGATGGCGTTGAAACCGCAGAATTGATGGATGAACTGCAAGGTATCATGCGTAGTATTCGCAGATTAAAGCCTTTGGCTGATGATAATTTCGCGCTGAATGAGATTAGCCTCCTTTCAAAATCACTAGAAAGCCTTTTTCAAATTCTAAACATTGCAGGAACAATCATTGGAGGGTTTTCCATCCTTGTGGGAGGCTTTGGTATTGCCAATATTATGTTCGTTTCTGTAAAAGAACGAACTCATCTTATTGGAATTGAAAAATCTCTAGGCGCAAAGAACTGGTTCATTATGATGGAGTTTTTAGCCGAAGCAATTTTCCTAAGCTTACTGGGTGGTTTGGCCGGTCTGATTATCGTTTATCTGCTCACATTCCTCGCATCGGCAGCACTCGATGTAAACATTTATCTAACGCTGTCTAACATCATTACTGGAATTGGAATATCAGTTACCATTGGATTGGTTGCTGGAATTATACCTGCATATTTAGCTTCAAGGCTTAGTCCTGTTGAGGCTATCCGAAGCAAATGACCTTACATTAGTGTATGATTGAGATGCTGCGTACGCCAGACAACCGATTCTACGGACTGGTTGACTTCCCGTATGAACCCAACTATGTTGAAATTAACGGTGGAAGGCTACACTATATTGATGAAGGTGAAGGAGAAGTGATTCTTTGTCTTCATGGAGAACCATCATGGAGTTTCCTGTATCGTAAAATGATTGCTCCCCTTAAGAAAAACTATCGTGTTATAGCACCCGACTTTTTTGGCTTTGGCAGATCCGATAAATTCACGAGACAAGAAGATTACTCGTTTAACATGCACCACAGAACGCTAATAAAGTTCATTGAAAAGGCTGAACTCAAGAACATCACATTAGTAGTTCAAGATTGGGGAGGTTTGATTGGTTTGAGCGTGCTCGGTAAACATCCGGAACTCTTCAAACGTATAGTAATTATGAATACTTCCTTACCCGTTGGAAACAAGCCAATGCCTTTGGTATTTAAGCTTTGGCAGATGTTTGCTAAGTATTGGCCAACCTTTCCACTAACAAGGATTATGAAAAAAGGAAGCTATCGTAAACTGAAGGAACCTGCGCTTCGTGGTTACAGTGCTCCCTTTCCCTCTAAAAAATATATGCAAGGCGCTAGAGCATGGCCTCAGCTGGTTCCTAGCTCATCTGATGACCCTGGCTTGAAGCACATGGTTCAAGCACGCGAAGTATTGAAAAACTGGACCAAACCTGCTTTGGTGATGTTCTCCGATAAAGATCCGATTACCCGTGGTGCCGAAAAGTGGTTTTTAAAAAATATTCCTTCAGTAAAGAACGAGCCGCTGATAACCATTCGCGGAGCTGGGCATTTTTTGCAAGAAGATAAGGGCAAGCTGATAGCTGAACATATTCACGAATTCATCATTCGTTCGAACCAAAAATCAACCTAATCTTAGTCTCAGGAAAGCCTTATTAAAAATGAAAAGCCCCGTCAATTTCTTGACAGGGCTTTTCGAAATTGCTATTCATTTCTTCTTAGAAGAACTTCGATCGATTATCTACGATATCCGCTTTTTCTTTCAATGCTTCAAACACTTCATAATCAACACGTGAAGAAAGTGAGCTGTTTAAAATTGAAGCGTTGATTGTGTAATTAGGTTTCGCTGGTGCTTCTGCACGGCTATCCAAATACACCACATAAACACCTTGATCGCCTTTGATGGCTTTCGAGATATCTCCTGTTTCCATTCCGCCAACAGTACCCAATAAAGCTGGCTCACGACCTAAGCCTGTAATTGCAGCAGCAGAGAAAAGAATGTTGTTTTTCCCTTCTAGCGGCAGATTCATGTTGTCTGCAATGACTTGAATATCACCAGCTTTAGCAGCATCAAATTCTTCCATGAAATTAGCAGCCTTCTTCTCCTTGATTGCTCCAGTTTCGAGCTCTTCCTTAATTTCATCAATTGCAGTAAAACCTTCTTCACGAACAGCGGTTAAAGCTCCCACAACAAACGTATTTCCCAATTCAAACACCTCACTGATGTCTTCCTTTTCAGACTTGTAAGCCCAACGAATCAACTCACGTGGGTTTTCCAATCCAACAATAGTTTTGTCGTTTTCCTTCAAGTTGCTAGCAATTCGTTTGTTTAAACCGCGACTAGCGATTTCCTGATCGAAAGAGGCCAGTGACGTAATGCTTCTTGCGAACTCATCTGCAGAACCATAAACAATTTGGAATGTTTTCGTACTCGGCTCAACAGTACGGTCGATGAAAGCGATGGCACGTTTTTCTGTGTTCCCTTTCTGCTTCAATACTTCGATGATATGATAACCGAACTGAGATTCTACAACAACTAAATCTCCTTCATCACCGTCAAAACAAGCATCGTTAAAAGACGGAACCATCTGTCCTTCTTTAAACCAATCTAGGTCACCTCCTTTAGCACCAGAACCTGGGTCTTCAGAAACTTGTAGCGCAAGGGCTGCAAAATCACCCCCATTTTCAATCACTTCTTTCAAGCTATCAGCAGTCCCTTTAGCCGCTTCTAGACTACCGTAAGTTTCTGGTCGGATAAGAATGTGGCGTGCATTAACAGAATCAGGTGCCATTTTAATACCAATCAACTTTGCCAATCGATAGGTTTGACCTTCCAAATACGGTCCTTCAACAAACCCTTGTTCGTTAGCGAACATCAAAGTATCGATGTTTCCACCTAATTCACCTTTTACTAACCATCTCGCGTTGAAACGCACATCAGATTCACGGTTTACCAATAGCGTGTCATTCTCAGAAGCTGCAAATTCAGGCTTCAATCGATCTGCCCAATTTTTTACCTTTTCAAAATCCTCTTTTGAAGGGTCTATTCGGAATGTCACGAACTCTACGTCTCTTGACGCATCTTGCTCATACTTCGATTTGTTTTCGTTGTAATACTTTTTGATATCAGAATCAGAAACTTCGACTGTTGTATCCGCCACGCTAGCATAACGCTTCAAAACATACTTGATAGTTGCTCCTTGGTTCTTAGACAAGAAATCACTTTCAGCTTCCTTGCTCGTTACGTACAATCCTTTTTTAATGAGATTGTTGTACTTATCGCTTCTCTGAAGCCTTGCAATGTCTTTTTCGAAAGCAATCCAACGCTTCTTCAAATCTTCATCCGTTTCCATCTTTTTCAGGAATGAGATTACCTGCGCTTGATCAAACTGACCAGTTTCAGGGTTAGTGAATGCCTGCAAAACCTGCGGATGAGGATTGTTTCCTTGAACAAGGTCATAAAGCTCTTCTGCGCTTACGCGAACGCCCGTTGCATCCAACTCTTCACCCAACACAAATTCACGTACCATTTGTTGCCAAGTTTGCTCGCGCAATTGGTCGGTTGTAGCGTTGTCAATCGATGACTGACCAGTTTGCGTTTTATAGTTTTCAATTGACACCTGAACGCGCTCTTCAAAAGCCCGTCCATCAATCGTATTTCCTGCAATTTCCCCAACCTCGGTTGGAGAACCGTTGAGTATAAAACTACCAGAGTTTAGAAGGTCTCCAAGAATGAAAGCTAGCATCGCTCCACCGATTAGAATCATCAGTAGGGTAGATTGTTCACGAATTTTACCGATTACCATGTGTAATTACTCTTAAAATTTAGGGTCGCGAATATACGCTTCTTACTCTTCAAGGTCAACACTAAAATGAGTTGGTTAACCAATGCCTCGGGATTGCAGGAAACTAAGAAGTTTTGAGTACGTTACAATCCAATTACTGAGTAATAGTTTTTGGTATAGACTTTGCATTACGACCGTTCAATTCTAAAATATATTATAATGAAAAACCTTGCTTTCGTAGTACTCGCATTAATCGTTTCAAGTTCATCAATGGGACAGAATTTCGGTAAGATGCTGAAAAGCGCAGAAAAAACCGTGAAAGACGTTGCCAAGGGTGATGGCGCTAGTTCCCTTAGTGAAGACGACATTATCAAAGGGTTGAAAGAGGCCTTGGCCGTGGGCAGTAAGAATGCAGGAGGTTCTGCTTCAAAATTGGATGGGTTTTACAAGAATGAAAATATTAAGATTCCATTTCCACCAGAAGTGAATCAAGTGAAAACCACGGTGGAAAAAGTCGGTTTGAAGCCGCAGGTTGACAAGTTCGTTGAGACGTTGAATCGTGCAGCAGAGGAAGCTGCAAAAGAGGCCGCTCCAATTTTTGTGAATGCCATTACCACTATGAACATCAGCGATGGAATGAATATCCTGAATGGAGGAGATAAAGCCGCAACTACCTTTTTGCAGGACAAGACCACAACAGAACTTAAAGGAAAATTTGAACCCATTGTGAAAGCGGCTATTGATAAGGTTCAGCTGACCAAATACTGGAATCCCATTGTCAATCAATACAATCGAGTTCCTTTGGTAAAGAAGGTAAATCCAGATTTGGAGGCTTACGTTTTGGATAAAGCACTTGCTGGACTATTTACTCTTGTTGCTGAGGAGGAGGCAAAAATCAGGAAAGACCCTACTGCCCGTGTCTCTGATATTCTCAAGAAAGTTTTTGGGAAATAACCCTCAGACAGTTTTCTTCCCGTACATCTTGGCAATTAGCGAAAGCTGTCCGCAATGCGTGCCTTCATGTCGTACCGTATGCATCGCCATAAAACGTTTGCTTGTGTTTTCGCCAAAGGCCAAACCCAGTGGGTTTTCTTGGTTCAATTCTGCATCTGTTAAACTTGAAATCGTTTCCAACGCAACGGCATGAATTTGCTTGAAGGCCGTCAAGACTTCTTCCAATGATGGCTTACTAGCTGGTTTATCTCCTTTCGGAGAATGAATTTTGAAATCATTCAACCACGGGATATCAACACCTTTTCCTCCCAAAGATTGGATAGCCAGCATGTTTTCTGCCCAACACAAGTGAGCCAAAATCCAATGCGGACTGTTAGTTGTATATCCGTTTACTTCAAATTCGCGGTACATGTCTTCGCCTTTCAATTTAGACAGATAGAAACGAGTGAGATTACGCTGCTCATCTATCATGGTGGCTAAGACTTTACCCGAGGTATTTTCCATTACTTTTTGCCGTGGCAGGTTTTGTACTTCTTACCGCTTCCGCAAGGACAAGGATCGTTACGACCAGTTTTTTCTTCAACCGTTACCGGTTCAGGCTTGGCTTGAGGCTGAGCTGGCAATGCTTGTTGCTGTCTGCCATTTTGCTGGGCTGGTGCAGCTTGGCGTTGCGCCAATTCTGGACGAGAAGCAGTCACTTTTTCCTTTCGTTCTTTCGCTTCGCGAACGTTTGTATTCTCCGCATTTGGAAGATCCCCCTTGAACAAGAAAGAAATCACTTCGCGATTCATTCTTCCAAGCATTTGCTTAAACAACTCAAAAGACTCAAACTTGTAAATAAGCAATGGATCTTTCTGCTCGTAAGAAGCATTCTGCACAGAGGTTTTCAATTCGTCCATCTCTCGTAGATGCTCTTTCCACTGTTCGTCAATAATGGCGAGAATAATATTCTTCTCAAATGCCAACGCAAGGTTTGAACCTTTCAGTTCGTAGGTTTTCGATAAGTTGACAACCACATTCAAACTCTTAATTCCATCTGTAAATGGAATAACGATGTTCTTGAATTTCTCTCCTTGCGTTTCATACACATTCGCAATTACTGGGAACGCGCGTTCAGCAATTCCGCTTTTTTTGTGTGCGTAACTCTGAACCAATTCCTGTACTAATTTATCGAGAATTTCATCTCCATTTCCTGAATTGAATTCTTGTTCCGAAATCGGAGATTCAACAGAGAATGTTCGGATTACATCCAGTTTGAAGCCTTCATAATCACGTGCATCATGGAATTCATCCACAAGCAAAGCAGCTGTGTCATGAATCATATTAAGGACATCAACTGATAAACGCTCGCCTTGCAATGCGTGTCTTCTACGTTTATAGATAACCTCGCGCTGTGCGTTCATTACATCATCATACTCGAGTAGTCTCTTTCTGATTCCGTAGTTGTTTTCTTCAACTTTTTTCTGAGCTCGCTCGATGGATTTAGAAACCATTCCATGCTGAATAACCTCTCCTTCTTCGTAACCCATTTTATCCATCAGCTTGGCAATACGGTCAGAACCGAAAAGTCGCATCAGGTTATCTTCCAAAGAAATATAGAACTGAGAAGAACCAGGGTCTCCCTGACGCCCAGCACGACCACGTAACTGACGGTCTACTCGTCTACTCTCGTGGCGTTCAGTACCGATAATTGCCAAACCACCAGACAATTTTACTTCATCGGCTAGCTTGATATCCGTTCCACGACCAGCCATGTTGGTTGCAATGGTTACGGCACCTGGCTTACCAGCATTCGCAACAACATCAGCTTCCTTCGCATGCAATTTCGCGTTCAAAACCGTGTGGTCAATCTTCTTCATTTTAAGCATACGGCTCAAAAGCTCAGAGATTTCTACCGAAGTTGTACCAACCAAAACTGGTCGGCCATCTGAGGTAAGTTTCACCACATCATCAATTACCGCGTTATATTTCTCACGAGTGGTTTTGTAAACCATATCGTCTTTGTCATCTCGCGTAATTGGTCGGTTGGTAGGAGCTACCATTACATCCAATTCGTAGATATCCCAAAGCTCTTTTGCTTCTGTTTCGGCTGTTCCTGTCATACCAGAAAGCTTGTGGTACATACGGAAGTAATTCTGAAGCGTAACCGTTGCCCACGTTTGCGTTGCTGCTTCAACCTTTAGGCTTTCTTTAGATTCAATTGCTTGGTGCAAACCATCTGAGTAGCGTCTCCCATCCATGATACGGCCAGTCTGCTCATCCACAATTTTCACCTTATTGTCCATTACCACATACTCCACGTCTTTTTCAAAAAGTGTGTAGGCTTTAAAAAGCTGATTCATGGCATGCACACGCGCACTCTTGATGGCGAAATCGCGCATCAGATTGTCTTTGGCTTTTGCCTTTTCTTGATCGGTGCCTCCCGTTTTTTCAATCTCGGCAATTCCTGATCCAACATCAGTTAGAACAAAGAATTGGTCGTCATCCATGTTCTTGGTAACCAACTCAAGACCTTTTTCTGTCAACTCTATAGAGTTGTTTTTTTCGTCAATTATAAAAAACAAATCTGCATCAACCTTATGCATTTCCTTGTTCTGGTCCTGCATGTAATAGTTCTCCGTTTTTTGAAGAATCTGTTTCACACCTGGCTCACTCAAATACTTGATAAGGGCCTTGTTTTTAGGAAGCGCACGAAAAGCACGAAGCAACGCCATTCCACCTTCACCTTCTTTGTAACTGTCTTTTCCAGCAGTAATGAGCTTCTTTGCATCAGCCAGAGTTGCGTTAAAAAATGTTCTCTGAACCTGAAGAAGTTTTTCAACTTTCGGTTTCAGGTCGTCAAATTCATGCTTATCCCCTTGAGGAACAGGACCTGAAATGATAAGCGGTGTTCTTGCGTCATCAATAAAAACAGAATCAACCTCATCCACAATAGCGTAGTTGTGCTTGCGCTGAACTAGATCTCCAGCTTCGCGAGCCATATTGTCTCGTAGGTAATCGAAACCAAATTCGTTGTTTGTTCCAAAGGTAATATCAGCGTTATACGCAGCTCTTCTTTCGGGCGAATTTGATTGGTGCTTATCAATACAATCCACAGATAATCCGTGGAATTCGTACAACGGGCCCATCCATTCGGAGTCACGTCTTGCGAGGTAATCATTAACGGTTACCAAGTGAATACCACGACCAGCCAATGCATTCAAATACACGGGAAGTGTTGCTACGAGGGTTTTTCCTTCACCCGTTGCCATCTCAGCAATTCGTCCTTTATGAAGTGCTACACCACCAATCAGCTGCACATCGTAATGCACCATGTCCCATGTGGTTTCCGCTCCGCCAGCTATCCATGTTTTTGGAAAAACAGCTTTATCGCCATTGATGGTAACGTAACCCTTACTAGCCGCCAAGTCTTTGTCCATTTCGGTTGCCGTAACCGTTAATGAACCTTGTTCTTTCAGTCTTCGGGCTGTTTCTTTTACAACTGCAAACGCGTCTGGAAGAATTTCGAGAAGTACTTCTTCAATCTTATCAGTTACCGTTTCTTCAATCTTGTCAATTTGTTCGTAGAGTTGTTCTTTTTCCTCTACATCGGTTGCTGGATCTTCGGCTTTGGCCGCGAGTTCGTCAATCTGCTTTCGCTCTGCAGAAAGAAACTCTGCAATACGCTCTTTGAAATCAGCGGTCTTTGCGCGAAGCGCATCGTCCGAGACGTTTTGAAGAGCGTTTGAGAATTCGTTGATCTGCGCAACGTATGGTTGAATTTCTTCAATGTCTTTATCAGCCTTACTTCCGAAGAATTTTTTGGCCAGATTATTTACAAAATCGATCATTGTTTGATTGCATTTTCGGGTAACGGGCAGATGTCAACAACCGTTCCGCGGAATATTGTTCAGACAACCTGTCAGTTGAGCGCGCGAATTTACGCCTTTACGTTAACGGGGCAAAGTAGTTTTCTGACCAACTGAATCTTGAGCGAGTATACGTTAGGGATTGGAGCGACATCCTTTTTATACTCCAACTCTTCGAGAACCTCAGGGTTTTCAGAAAAAGATATAGCGAAAAGCCCGACCGCCAAGCACTGGGTTTCGACTGCGCTTACCCAAACTGGCATGGCGGAAACGCCCACTTCTCGATACTATTCTCCCTTTTGGGTCGAATCACTCAAAGTGACTAAACAAAAAGAGCGACCCCATGATTGGAATCGCTCTTTGTAAGTTGTATTTCGTTGAGCTCAGTATTCGTCCTCGTTGAAGAAAAAGTCGTCTTTGGTGGGATAATCTGGCCAGATGTCTTCGATACTTTCGAAAACTTCACTGTCGTCCTCAATTTCTTGCAGGTTTTCAACCACTTCCATTGGAGCGCCTGATCTCATTGCGAAGTCAATCAGCTCATCCTTTGTGGCTGGCCAAGGTGCGTCTTCGAGACGTGATGCTAATTCGAGGGTCCAGTACATGTTTGTTCTATTTTACCTATTCAATTTCGCGCAAAGCTAAAAATTAAATCAAGACGTAAATTAGGTTGTGAAATTTTCTCTGTAAACACTTAGAATCAGCTATTTACACGCACTTGACTTAGCTGTTTACGTAGTTTCTGTTAGGTGCTGACATAAAAAAGCCTTCCGCCAAAGGCAGAAGGCTTTCGTTACAGCGTATCAATTTATCGTCTGCTTAGCTTCCGCAAGCTTCGCAATCGTCAGGGTCGTCTAACGAACACAATATCTGTGCTTGAGCATCAGTAATAGTTACCGATTGTGCTCCTCCTCCTTCTGCATTTGGTCTTGATACAGTCACTGGTGTCGGCTTAACATCTTGTGCTTGTTGCTCAACTTTTTTTACGGCTGGCTCTGCAACGGTTTCGGCTGCTACTTGTGCCTTCGCTTCTTTGCTAACGGTGAATTGGATTGCGGCTGCGGCCGCTTGTGTTCTTAGATAATACATTCCCGTTTTTAAACCAGCTTTCCAAGCGTAAAAGTGCATAGAAGTAAGCTTTCCGAAGTTCGGATTCTGCATAAACAGGTTCAAACTCTGACTTTGATCGATGTATGCACCACGATCTGCGGCCATATCGATAATGTCTTTCATGCTAAGCTCCCAGATAGTTCTGTACAGCTCACGGATATTCTCTGGAATCTCTTCAATTGCTTGAATAGAACCGCCATTAGCGATGAGTTTGTTCTTCATATCATCATTCCAAAGCCCCAATTTCACGAGGTCTTTAAGAAGGTGCTTGTTCACTACAACGAACTCTCCAGAAAGTACTCTTCTAGTGTAGATGTTTGAGTGATAAGGTTCGAAACACTCATTGTTTCCGAGTATTTGAGATGTAGAAGCCGTTGGCATTGGTGCCACCAAAAGTGAGTTACGTACACCGTACTTTTTCACTTCCTCTTTCAACACATCCCATTCCCAACGACTGGATGGAGTAACGCCCCACATATCATATTGGAAAATGCCTTCAGAAACTGGAGACCCAGGATAACTTTCATAATGACCGAACTCAATAGCTTGATCCTTAGAACAAGTCATTGCTGCGTAATAGATTGTTTCAAAGATGTCTTTGTTCAGCTGCTTGGCTTCTTCAGAATCGAATGGCAAACGCATTTTAATGAACGCATCTGCTAATCCCTGAACACCCAATCCAATTGGACGATGACGCATGTTTGAGTTACGCGCCTCAATTACTGGGTAGAAATTTCTATCAATGACCTTGTTGAGGTTTTTGGTAGCTACATACGTAATGTCGAATAATTTCTGATGATTGAACTCTCCTTCCGGTGTAACAAACTTTGGAAGTGCAAGGGATGCAAGGTTGCATACTGCAACTTCATCTTTAGATGTGTATTGCACAATCTCTGTACACAAGTTGGAAGACTTGATTGTACCCAAATTCTGCTGATTCGACTTGCCGTTACAAGCATCTTTGTAAAGGATGTAAGGCGTTCCAGTTTCAATCTGAGATTCCATAATGTGAAACCAAAGATCTTGCGCTTTTACAGTCTTACGAGCTTTTCCTGCTGCTTCGTATTCTTCATACAAAGCTTCAAATTTTGGTCCCCAGCAATCTCCCAATCCAGGAGCTTCATTTGGGCAGAAAAGTGACCAATCACCACCTGATTCCACACGCTTCATGAACAAATCTGGAACCCACATTGCGTAGAAAAGATCTCTTGCTCTGTTTTCTTCTTTTCCGTGATTTTTCTTCAAATCCAAGAAGTCATACACATCTGCATGCCATGGCTCTAAGTAAATAGCGAAAGAACCTTTACGCTTACCGCCACCTTGATCTACGTAACGGGCTGTATCGTTGAACACTTTCAACATCGGAACGATTCCGTTTGATGTTCCGTTAGTGCCTTTGATGTAGGAACCCGTTGCGCGAATGTCGTGCATGCTGAGTCCGATTCCTCCTGCAGATTGTGAAATTTGAGCACATTGCTTCAACGTGTCGTAAATACCTTCGATGCTATCGTCTTGCATTTGCAATAGGAAGCAGCTACTCATTTGCGGCTTTGGCGTTCCCGCATTGAAAAGCGTTGGAGTTGCGTGCGTAAACCATCGTTCAGAAAGGAGGTTGTACGTCTCAATTGCTGACTTAATGTCTTCTTTGTGAATACCAACAGAAACACGCATTAACATGTGCTGTGGTCGCTCCGTTATCTGACCATTGGTTTTAAGAAGGTAGCTTCTTTCCAATGTTTTGAAACCGAAGAAATCATAACCGAAGTCTCTATCGTAAATGATTGTAGAGTCTAGTAAATCTGCATGGTCATCGATGATTTGGTATACGTCATCAGCAATCAACGAAGCCTTTTCCCCAGTCTTCGGATCGATGTATTCGTACAATTTCTTCATCGTTTTTGAGAACGACTTGATAGTAGATTTATGCAAGTTTGAAACCGCGATACGACTTGCAAGCAATGCGTAATCAGGGTGTCTTACCGTAAAGGAAGCTGCGGTTTCAGCTGCCAACTCGTCCAACTGCTGTGTTGTAACGCCTTCATAAATTCCTTCAATCACCTTCATAGCAACTGGAATAGAATCTACGAGAGGGTCTAGGCCGTAGCATAGTTTCTGAATACGGGCCGTGACTTTATCAAACTTGATAGTCTCTTTGCGACCGTCTCTTTTTACAACATACATGGGGATTAGGGTTTTGGGTGGTGGATTATTCGGGTTCGGTCTTAATTAAAAATCTGCGTCAACTGTAAAGCTGTGGTTATCATTTCCTTCTCCCATAACGCCTGCTTTCTGGTATTCTGATACGCGCTTCTCAAAAAAGTTTGTTTTTCCTTGAAGGGAAATCATTTCCATAAAGTCGAATGGGTTGATTGCGTTATACTTCTTAGGACATCCTAGTTCACCTAGCAATCTGTCTGCAACAAACTCAATGTATTGACACATCAGTTTTGCATTCATTCCAATTAGCGCAACAGGAATAGATTCGGTAACAAATTCTTTTTCATACAATACTGCTTCCGCGATAATGTCCGTTATTTCTTCCACCGTCAACTTATTCTCTAGTTGGTTATAAAGCATACAGGCGAAATCGCAGTGTAGACCTTCATCTCTCGAAATCAATTCGTTTGAGAAAGCCAATCCTGGCATAAGACCTCTTTTCTTCAACCAGAAAATAGAGCAGAAACTACCTGAGAAGAAAATACCTTCAACAGCGGCAAAAGCAACTAAACGCTGAGCGAAGTTTCCATTCTCAATCCACTTCATTGCCCAATCCGCCTTCTTGGCAACACATGGTAAATTCTCAATTGCGTTGAAAAGGAAGTCTTTCTCCTTGTTGTCTTTTATATAAGTATCAATCAAAAGAGAATAAGTCTCTGCATGGATGTTCTCGATTGCAATTTGGAATCCATAGAAGCATCTTGCCTCTGGGTACTGAACTTCGTTCAAGAAGTTAATAGCAAGGTTTTCGTTTACGATACCATCGCTAGCAGCGAAAAACGCCAGCACATTTTTTATAAAGTAACGCTCATCCTTCGTTAGCTTGTTTTCCCAGTCCAACATGTCTTGCTGAAGGTCAATTTCTTCTGCAGTCCAGAAGCTTGCCTCAGCCTGTTTGTACATAGCCCAAATCTCTTTGTGCTTGATAGGGAAGATTACGAATCGATCATTGGTCACCTCTAAAATAGGCTCAATAGGCAACGATGTTTTTTCTGGTAGAATTTCCTTCAAATTTACGTCTGTTTGTTGAGTTGATTGATCCATTTTTTAGTCTTTTTATGTGTTAACAATTCCTGTGATTGGAGGTCCAAATTCCGAGAGAAAAGCTCTCCTGACTTAGGCCTTCAACCTAAAATTTTACTAATTCTAATTTCCAATTGGTTGGCAGTGAGGGACTTGAAGTAACAAACACCTTAACGACTTCCACACCTCAAAAATTCAAAAAAAGGACGGTCGATACAACGTTTAGTAATTAACAATTGGCCTTAGTTTTTAACATTCGCCACATTAACTCAGCGTTAATAAAAACTAATAACGCCTGCATCCCTTACTACCACTGAATTGTTGGCTAGCCGACATAAAATGTAACTCTGAAATAGTTGCAGATTGGCTAACAAATGTTACGCGAATTTGGCCCCAAAACAGCTACGTAAAACACGCATCAAATCACTCGTCTTGCTTTTTTCTTACTTGGTCGATCATTTCCAATTCCTCATACCACTCACTACCGTATTTCCTTGTTAAGGCATCTTTAAGAAACTTGTAAAGCGGCACATCGAGCTTTGCTCCACAATCGCAGGCTGGCTTGCAGATATCCCACTTATTGTAATTAACTGCATCGTATGCTTCGTGTTCTGTAACCCTAACTGGATACAAGTGACAAGAAATTGGTTTTTTGAAATCAGTCTTGCCTTCCATTTGAGCCTTTTCAATACCGCAAGAAACCATGCCGCTTTCATCAACGAGAGAAAATGCGCATCTACCATCTTCAAGTAGCGAGGTTCCTTTGTCGCCATCAACATCAATTTCAAAAACACCTTTTTCAGCAATCATGGCTTTTCCTTCCTCATCTAGGTAAGGGAGAATATCATCAACGATGTCTTCTAATAAATTTATTTCCGCATCGGTAAGCGGTGCGCCTGCATCGCCTTTTACGCAACAGGCTCCTTTGCATGCACCCAAATCGCAAACGAAAAACCGTTCGAGCAAGTCAAGGGATACGAGTGTTTCTTGGATGGCTAACATAAGATTGAAAGGGCTAATATTCTACAATTCGAAGAGTGTCAAGCTCTAAACGTTGCTTCAGCCAGGCTTGAAGAATGACTTTGTCCTTAGACTTGGATTTAGAAGATTCACTTAAATTCCAACCCATCATAAATGTTGGGATTGTGTCAATTGTGGTACCGTTCATCTCTAAACTTACTGAATACGCCATCCGTTCAATTTCCGGATACAGCGCGGTCATTTCTTTTGACAGTCCTTCAAACGGAATCACGCCTTTCTGGTATTGAAAAACTTGATTCTCCAAATCAGTAATACGTTGATTCTTCTCCGACATCAAATCTTCGTTCCTTTTATATAAGTCCTCCAAGATTCCAACCCGCACTTCCTTAGAAAGTTTCCCTGCCAGTTCAGAGCTGACATCCTTCGGTTGATGAATCTTTAGAACCGTGTTTTCTAACCCTTTATCAAGCATGGTTTTTTCCAACTGCTTTCTAGTTTGCTCAGCAATTGGTTCGCCCATTATAAATATATCAATACGAGAAATGGTGTCGGTATAGGTGATTTTTTTACTGATAACCTCGGTCCCCTCTATTTCCAAATTCTGAGTTATAAAAGTTTCAACCCGTCCAAGAAAGATAGTCTCTTTTACCAATCCGTAAAAAATCCAAGCGCTTGGTAGAATCACTACAATTACAAAGACTACCATGTACCGTTTAACCTTCTTCTCGGTCACAGAATTCACAAAGCTGACTAAAGGAAACTTGAGATAACGGACAATTATAAATGTAGCCCCAGCAATGAAAATGGAGTTTAATGTGAACAAATAGAACGCTCCAAAAAAGAAAGACCATTGTCCATTTGCCAACCCGTAACCCGCAGTACACAAGGGGGGCATAAGCGCTGTAGCAATAGCAACACCAGGAATTACATTTCCTCTGCTCCTCCTAGAAATCCCGATAATTCCTGCTAAACCACCAAAAATAGCTATCAGTGCATCCAGAAACGTAGGGCTTGTACGCGATAAAAGTTCAGGTTGAGCTTCTTGTAATGGTGTAATTAAGAAGTAGAGAGTCGAGGTCATCAAGGCCACTACAACCATTACCCCAAAATTTTTGAGCGCCCTTTTTAATGTGTCCCAATCGTTTGTTCCCACCGATAAGCCGATGGCCAAAATTGGAGCCATCAAAGGAGAAATCAGCATTGCCCCAATGATTACCGCAGTACTGTTCAGGTTAAGACCGATGCTGGCAATGAAGATGGAGCAAACAAGAATCCAAACCACGTAACCACGGAAAATCATGTCCTTCTTAATGATTTCGATGGTACCCTCTTGATCCATGTCATCGCCCAAAAACATGGTGCTGCGGGCAAAATCACGTAATGCAACCAGCATACGTAAAACCCGCAAATTGAATGCTAGATTGGATTTTTCCTCCGTGTCTGGAGTGGGATTAGAACCTTCGGTCATTTTGCACTGATAGAATCAATTGTAAAGTAGTAGGTTTTCCATTGATTTTAGGCCCATAAAACACCTATTGAAGCAACAGAACAGGGTTTTTAGTGGATGGGATTCGGGAAATTCATAGACGCTATTGCTTCAGGGAAGTAGGGATGTTGAAAGTGATTTCGATTTCTTCGCCAACAAATTTTGCTTTCATACCCACACCAGTAACCCCGTAATCAGAACGATTAATTGTGAAGGAGCCAGTGAATTTCCCGTCTGCTTCTGAATATTTGAATGGAACCTGAACAGTTTTAGTGACTCCGTGCAACATCATGGCGCCATCTACAATAAATGTGTCGCCTTGTTTTTGGAATTTGCTGGACGTAAATCGAATCTCCGGATATTTCTTCGTGTCAAGCCAATCTGCACTATTCACATGTTCGTTTTTTCTGTTACCTCCCGTTTCTATGGTTGCCGCATCGAGTTTCACATCAATCTTCGCATTTTCCACGTCTGAAGGCGAGAATATCACAGTTCCATCAAGTCCGGAAAAAGTTCCATCTGTAGACCGTGTGGAAAATTTCAACGAATAATCCGGTTCAATGGTTCGTTCGGTTAATTGATAATATGCCAAACCAAACGAACTCAAAGTGAATAGCGCTAGTAAGAATGTTCCAGTAATGTTCTTCATAGTAGAATGTTTTAGGGATCAGCTAACATGGTCATTGGTGTTAAGTTCAATTAGAGAACCTTGTAATCCTCGTATTTTATAGCTTTACGCCCGTTCAAAATTAAGTCAAAAAAACAGGTTTCAAGAATGAATAACGAGGATCTTTTTAAGAGCATTATTGGCCACAGCAAGGAGTATGGTTTCATATTTCAGAGTAGTGAGATTTATGACGGGCTGAGTGCAACTTACGATTATGCCCAAATGGGCGTGGAATTGAAAAAGAATATCCGCGATTTCTGGTGGAAGTCTATGGTGCAGCTTCACGAGAATATTGTTGGGTTGGATGCTTCTATTTTCATGCATCCTACAACTTGGAAAGCTTCCGGACACGTTGATGCTTTCAATGATCCATTGATTGATAATAAGGATAGTAAGAAACGCTACCGTGCTGATGTTCTTGTCGAAGATTACCTCGCCAAGATTGACGTAAAAATCACTAAGGAAGTAACCAAAGCCACGAAGCGATTTGGTGATGATTTTGATAAAGAGCAGTTTTTAGCAACCAATCCGAATGTGCTACGAAGTCTAGCCAAAAAAGAGGAAATACATAAACGTTTCATTGATGCTTTAGGAGCTGATGACCTGACAGAAGTTCGTCAGATTATCATCGATTTAGAGATTGCCTGTCCTGTTTCTGGTTCTAAAAACTGGACGGAAGTGCGTCAGTTCAATTTGATGTTTGCTACCGAAATGGGAGCTATGTCTGAAGGAGCGAGCACGATTTACCTAAGACCAGAAACGGCTCAAGGAATTTTTGTGAATTACTTGAACGTGCAAAAAACGGGAAGAATGAAGCTTCCTTTTGGAATTGCACAGACCGGAAAAGCTTTCAGAAACGAGATTGTAGCACGTCAGTTCATTTTCAGAATGAGAGAGTTTGAGCAGATGGAAATGCAATTCTTCGTGAAGCCAGGTACTGAATTAGAATGGTTTGAAAAGTGGAAGACAAAGCGATTGGCTTGGCATCATTCAATGGGATTGGGCGATGAGAAATATCGGTTCCACGCACACGATAAAATGGCGCATTACGCCAATGCCGCATTCGATATTGAGTTTGATTTCCCTTTTGGGTTTAAAGAATTAGAAGGGATTCATTCTAGAACTGATTTCGATTTGAGCCAGCACGAAAAATTCTCCGGCAAAAAATTGCAATACTTTGACCCTGAGCTAAACGAAAGCTACGTTCCATACGTGGTTGAAACTTCAATCGGTTTGGACAGAACTGTGCTTGCTGTGCTTTCAGCCTCATACAGAGACGAGGAATTAGAAGGTGGCAAATCACGTATCGTGCTAAAGTTGCCACCATTTTTGGCGCCCGTTAAGTTGGCTATACTTCCATTACTTAAGAAAGATGGCCTGCCAGAAAAGGCAATGGAAATCTTCAACCAGCTACGTTTTGACCACAATATTGTTTATGAGGAGAAGGACAGCATTGGCAAACGTTACCGTAGACAAGATGCCATCGGAACCCCTTATTGTATTACGATTGACCACGATACGCTAGAAGATAACGCAGTAACACTTCGTGATAGAGACACAATGCAACAGGAACGCGTTCCAATTGAAAAGCTTTCTGAAATTATTGAGGAGAAGGTTGGAATGAAGAAGGTTTTGCAGAGTATCGGTTAATCACCCATTAAACTGGTTCATCACAAACCCAAGTTCCATAGTACCGAAAGCCAATGCGGCTTCTGCGGCCTTCTCAACTTTGGGGTTAATGATTTCGAGGTCCTCAGAAGTCCATTGACCAAGTACGTAATCTACTTGCTGACCTTTGCCAAAATCATTTCCAACGCCAAAACGTAGACGAGGATAATCCATTCTACCTAGAACCTCATTGATGCTTTTTAGTCCGTTATGGCCACCATCGCTGCCTTTTGTACGAATACGAATAACACCCGTATCCAAAGCAATATCATCT
Organism: Bacteroidia bacterium; assembly: GCA_047636795.1. GTDB lineage: Bacteria > Bacteroidota > Bacteroidia > UBA10329 > UBA10329 > UBA10329. The sequence continues at coordinate 21,392 of JBLIGB010000007.1, forward strand.
GTGATAATAAGCACCTTGTCTATCGAGACCTTAGTCTCTGCCATCCAATACTGAACAGCTTTTCCGCTAAGATTCATAAAAGTGCTTGGCTTTACTAAAACGAATCTTCGGCCTTTGTGCTTTACCTCGCACATGTCTCCTAAACGGCTGGGCTTAAAAATAGAAGTGGACGCCTTAGCTAAGGCGTCCACTATCTTAAATCCTATGTTGTGACGGGTTTCGGCATACTCGCTGCCAATATTACCCAGCCCAACAATGAGGTATTTCATCCTTATTCAGCTGGTGCCTCACCACCTTCGACAGCTGCCTCAGCACCTTCTTCTGCTGCTTCTTCTCCTTCAACCATTGCACCACGCTTCATACGTACAGCAACAATAATTTGATTCTCGTCAGCAAGAAAAGTAACTCCAGGGATATCTAAATCTGCAATTTTGATTGACTTACCAATAGCAAGATCAGCAATATCCAATTCGATGATGCTAGGCATGTCTTTTGGCAAACCTTGAACTTTTACATTTCTTCTTACAATTCGTAAACGTCCTCCAGCCAAAACACCTTTAGACTGTCCGTGAGTTAGGATCGGCAGTGTAATCTTGATTGGACGACCAGCTAATTCCTGAAAATCAACGTGAACGATTCTGTCCGTTACCGGGTGAAACTGAATCGCTTTCAAAATCGCAGAAATAGCTGTTCCGTCAATATCCAAATTCACGATGTACTGATTAGGCGTGTACACCAAGTTTTTGAACAGGCGTTCATCAATTTGAATATGCGTTTCTTCTTTCCCTCCGTAGACGATGCATGGAACCAAGCCTGCTCTTCGAGCGACTTTTGCATCGGCTTTCCCTAGGGACTTCCTTTTTGATCCTGTTATTGAGATCGATTCCATTGTTTAATTGTTTTAGGTAATTATTGATTTGATTTAAAAAATGAATTTGGTACTGATTGACTCGTAATTATGAGCCTTCTTAATGACATCAGCAAACAGAGGAGCTACAGAGAGCACCGTTATTTTATCGTTTTCTTCCTTAAGAGGAATAGTATCGGTTGTAACCAATTCCGTCAATTTAGAATTGGAGATGTTTTCATACGCATTTCCAGATAGAAGTGGATGCGTAATGCAAGCTCTTACCGTCTTGGCTCCGTGCTCCAACATCATTTCGGCTGCTTTGCAAAGTGTACCACCCGTGTCAATGATATCATCAAC
>JBLIGB010000008.1:0-21851 GCA_047636795.1 Bacteroidia bacterium
GCAACGTACTAGTTCTAATAGTATTTCGTCTACTCAGAGAACGAATGCTGTTTCACCTACTCGACAAGGTACTAGTACGCCAAGTTTACAGCCGAAGACAACTCAGCGTCAGACGTCCAGCTCGATGAGTAGAGGGACTTCAGCTCGAACTGCGCCCACTCGAACTAACTCAAGTTCGGTGAGTAGAAACTCTAGCAGGCCGTCTGTGAATACGCAGTCGAGAACAACTTCTAAATCTTCATCTGCGCTGAGGCCGAGTAGTAGTTCACGTCAGGGTTCGTCTTCTAGAAATGCGGTTAGTTCTACACCAAGTAGAAAAAGCAGTTCTTCTGCGAGAACACAAACAAGCCGAAGTACTGTTAAGCCACAGACTAGATCAAGGGCTTCAAACTCGAAACCTGCAGCTTCGTCTAAATCACGTGTTTCGAGTTCAAGTTCAAGAGGAAACTCGAGTGTTAAGGCTAGTTCTCCGTCAAGAAGTGTGAGTAAGGGAACAACTTCAAGAAACTCTTCCAAACGTGGAAACTAATTTGCGTGAAAATATTGAAAGTGACGGGCGACCCAATTGGGTCGCCCGTCTTGTTTTTAAATCTCTATTATAATCCCAAAAGAAGGTAGAACGTTTCCGGTGGCATCCTCAAGCCTTTCTAGTTCATAGCTTGTGTTAGGAGTGGTGGTGTTGGGGTCAATGATAGCGTTTCCGTTGGCATCCGTTCTTAGAATATAACTAGGTGGTTGTTGCGCTCTGAATGCGTAAACATTCTGAATATCCAGGTAAATATTTAGTGCCCATTTCTTGAAAAACCATTTCTTGTCTACTCTTAAATCAAGGAAATGCGCAGGCTTGAGACGCTCTCCATTTAATTGAGAAAAATCGCTAACAGCTCCACGGTTTAAATTCCAAACAGGAATTAAGGCTGATGTTGCTTCGTCAGCAGGCGTATAAGGTGAGCCACCCGTAAACCGCCACCTTGCACCTACTTCCCAATTACGTTTGAATTTCTTTCCGCCAGTAAGAGAAATCAGGTGTTGTGCATCCCAAGATGATGGAACAAAGTCTCCCTTGAAATCCTGAAACTCACTACGAACCCACGTGTAGGCCAGAATTCCATAGAAATTTTTCCAAAGTTTTTGTTGAACGAGAAGTTCAACTCCATAAGCGCGGCCTTCATTGTCAGAGGTCACTTCTTCATTCCCAATTACGCCAAAATCAGCACCAAGATTGGCCAATGAAATGCTGTCTCTAACCAAGAACGGATAGTTCTCCCAGTATTTGAAGAAACCTTCAACAGATACTTTTAATCCTGTTTTATTGATGAACTCTCCACCTAACACAGCATGATTAGAGGCAATATATTTAATTCCGTTTTCTCTGTTTACGAACGTTCCTGCATTGTTTTGAAAACCCAAAGCAGTGTATGGAGGAAGCTGGAAATACCGGCCCACATTTGCATTCAAATTAAACTGATCGTTGATGGCGTAGGAAATTGAAAAACGAGGCGAGAAAGTCTCATACGTTTTAGCCATCTGTGCGGAATAGCTGTTGCCATCGATACGCGCTCCCAGCGAAAGCAGAAGACGCCCTTCAACAAATGACCGACTTACTTGACCAAATGCGCCCCACTTATGTATATCAACCGCTGAACTGAAATCAATCTCGCCAATTGAACCGTCAGGCAAAGTGAGTTTGGTGAAAGTAGAATTGTTGTAGCGAGCAAATTCGTAAGCTACACCGTAGTTTATTTTCCAACCATTTTTTATCCAGTTGTTCTCAAAACGCAGTTTGTTTTCAATTTCTTGACTCTTGTAATTAAGAATCAAATTGGTGTCGACCTCGATGTTGTCGGTGTACTTGAAAGCTTCGTTGTTTAGCATATTTCGACTCACAACAAACTCAGAATAGCCAGTTTCGCGATAGTTTTTCCAATTAACACCAAGTGCATAATTCCATTGATTGTTTACGGGAAGTACAGCCACCAAACGCTTCTGGTCTTCATCTAAATCGTCATCTAAATTCAATTTAAATTGGTCTATTGCACCTAAGCCAATAACTGTAATCTCATTCTTGTCGTTGATTTTAGCCTTGTATTTAAGCTGAAAATCATCATACGTTGGCAAAAATGGAAGACCAATAAGTTGGAATAGAAACTGCAAGTAGCTTCTTCGGTACGAGAACATGAAGGAATGTCCCTTGGCAATTGGTCCTTCGATTGTGATGCCTAAATCATTCGAACCCAGAGTGAAATTACCACCGATTCTATCCTGCCGTGGGTCTTTAAACTTGAAATTAAGAACCGAGCTGAGCGTATTTCCTCTGTTTGCCGGAAACGCTCCCGAATAGAACTCAACCTCTCTAATAAAGTTAACGTTAATTAGCCCCACAGGACCTCCAGAGGCCCCTTGGGTTGCAAAGTGGTTTATGTTGGGGATTTCAATTCCATCTAAGTAAAAGCGGTTCTCGTTTGGAGCCCCGCCACGGATAATTAAATCATTCCTAAAAGCAACTGAACTAGCTACTCCGGGTAACGATTGAAGCGCCTTAGAAATATCTCGGTTTCCACCAGGATTACGCTCAATCTCGTTAACACCAATTGTTCGCAACGAAACGGGACTATCTGCTTTTTTCTCAAATGGATTAGCCGTTACAACAACCGCATCAAGTGTTTTGCTGTCTACTTCTAATCTGAAATTGACTTGAGCTGGTTTGTTATTAAAAACTTGTATTTCAAATTCAACTTTAGGTTTGTAACCTAGATAAGACACTGCTACGTTGTATAAATCCGGTTTAATTCCAGTAATCTTATAGTTTCCATCAATGTCCGAAGAAGCACCAATCGTAGTTCCTTGAATAACCACATTCGCAAAAGGGATGGGTTCGTTGCTAATGGCATCAGAAACACGGCCGCTAATTACCCCGGTTTGTGCCCAAGATGTAAGGCCTGCAAGAGTGAAAAGAACAGTTACTAGAAATCGCATTTTGATTGGTAAATTGGTGTAATGATTAGAAACCGAAAGAACTAATAAATGTTCGCATTTTCTCAAAATTGGTCGATACTTTTCAGTAATTCATTTTGATGAAAATAGAAAAGAAATGTCCGTACTGTGGAATTTGGACAGAGTGGCAAATACAACCCACAGACCGCTGTATTTCCTGTAATAAGCTGCTGGATGAGATTGCCCTTCTTGAGAAGAGCGAAAGGAAAAAAAGTGAGATTATCTATCAGGAAAACGATTTTTTAAGAATAAAAGAAACGGATGGTTTAGGCATGCGAATTGTGCGGAAAACCGCGTGGATTTTTCACGTGATTTTCACGGCTATAATTTGGGCTTTCCTGTGGACGGTTACTACGTTTTCGGGATGATAAAAACGCTCTCAAATCCTGTGTTTTTGGTTTGTCTTTTACTGGCAATCGTCAATCAGATTCTGGAAAAGATTTTTGCGGTTTTCATTCCTATTGTCCATTCGTATTTAGATGATTTTCTGTGCTTCCCAATAGTTCTCACACTTGGTTTGGCTGCGTACCGTTGGTATAATCCGCAATACAAACTGACCGCTTGGCACATTTGGCCGGTTGTGCTGTTTTATGCGCTGTACTTTGAATGGTACTTGCCGCAAATATCAACAGCATACACTTCAGATATTGTTGATGTGTTAATGTATGTTCTGGGAGCGTTGATCTTTCAGCGTTATGTCAATAGGTCAAGCTCCGATTTGCAAGCGGCAAGCCTCAAGAATAGCTAAGGCATCTTCCTTTGTTTTTGCTTCAGCATACGTTCTAAGAACCGGCTCTGTTCCTGAAGGACGAATCATGACCCATTCTTGGTCAGAAAGCCAGTATTTCCAGCCGTCCATGTCATCAATTCTAATGACTTTATATTCGCCAAAATGGTCATACTTACCATCCTGACAATTAGCTACGATTTCTTCTTTCAGTCTTTGGGCAATGCGAAGATCGTTTCGCTCGAAAGCAAACTCTCCAACTACATCATAAACTTCCTGAATGAGTTCTTTAAGACTCTTACCAGATTTGGCCATAAACTCCCATATTACTAATCCATTCCAAACGCCATCTCGTTCCGGGATGTGACCTTTCACTGCAATTCCTCCGCTTTCTTCACCTCCAACCAATACGTCTTCAGAAATCATTATTCCGCACAAGTGTTTGAATCCGATTTTCACAACCTCAAGGTCCAAACCGTACTTTTCGCACATTTGGTTGATTTTAACAGTAGAGGAAAAACCAGTTCCCACTTTACCGTTCCAGCCTTTCACTTTGTGTAGATAATGGATAAGAAGCAAGAGAATGTGATGGCTGTCTATGTAGTTTCCTTCACCATCAAAAAGTGCAATTCTATCGGCATCGCCATCATTGGCTAAGCCGCAATCAATATCTCCCGATACTTTGATGATGTCGGCAAATTCCCCAAGGTTTTTCAGAATTGGTTCTGGCGAGATTCCGTCAAAAAGAGGATTGTGTTCGCAATGAACTAACGTGATGTCTGGAAACAACCTGCGCATGACAAATTGCCCGGAGCCGTACATGGCATCGTATGCAAATTCCATGTCCGAATTTCGGATGGCATCCAAGTCGAAATTGGCTTCAACCTTCTCAACAAACATGTCTTCTAATTCAGCTTTCTGAAGCTTTCCGCTTTCGCGGTAAGAGGACAAGTCCATAGAATCCAAATCAGCCTCAATCGTATCTGGAATAAACATTTCTACAGCTTTTACATCGGCTTCTAAAAGCGGTCCGCCATGGTTTCCTTTCAACTTAAAACCATTATCCGTTGGAGGATTATGACTTGCTGTTATAATGACACCTATTCCGGTGTTTAATTCCTTCGCGCCAAGCGAAACCATTGGTGTAGTAACCGGACCCTCAGCTAAGTGAACCTCAAATCCGTTATGAAGAAAAACCCTCGCAACGGTCTCCGCGAAAAGCGGTCCACCAAAACGACAATCGTGACCAATAACAGCAACTAACGGTAGCTTCTCATTCTTAACCCAATCGGCAGTTCCTTGTGCAATTCGTGCTACGTTTTCTACCGTAAATTCTTTGGCGACCATTGCGCGCCATCCGTCTGTTCCGAATATAATTTCGAGTGCCATTCTTGTTGATTTTGAGCGAAGATAACTTCTAGCGATAAACCTTCCTTCTGTTCAATTCGCGCTGGAATTCTCTGGCGTTTTTCAGATGCTGAGAATATGTATTGGCAAACGAGTGATAGCCAGAATTATCCGCCTTAGCGCAGAAAAACAAATAACTGTGCGACTTGGAATTTAGCACCGCATCAATGCTTGAAATGCTAGGCAAACAAATTGGTCCAGGAGGCAAGCCTTTGTATTTATACGTGTTGTAAGGCGAATCGATTTTCTTGTGCCAATTCAGTACACGCCTTGCTGTAAAATCTTTGTTGGCGTAAATCAAAGTTGGATCTGCCTGAAGCAACATTCCCTTTTTTAACCGATTAAGATATACTCCAGCTACGGTTGGTTTCTCATCATTCTTATTGGTTTCCTTCTGAACAATGGAAGCAAGAATGCTAACATCTGATTGACTCAGACTAAGATTCTTAGCTTTCTGCTTTCGTTCCGCATTCCAATATTTCTTGTACTCCGCGGCCATTCTTTTCACAAATTGCTCAGCAGAAGTATTCCAATAAAACTCGTAGGTATTCGGAAGAAAAACTGTGAGGAAAGTGGTTGTGTTGAACCCGTATTTAGACACGTAATCGTTGCTATTCAACAACTCAATTATCTGCGTGCTGTCTGACTCTAGAAACTTACCGACTTTACCCGCTAAATCTTCTTTGAAACGAACCGTGTTAAACGTGACCATTATTGGGTCCTGTTCTCCTGACCGAAGGAGGTTGACAAGTCCGTTATTACTCATATTGTTCTTAAGACGATATCGCCCAGGCTTTACGTTGAGTTTGTACTTTTTTTGTTCAGCAACCCAATCAAACGTGGTTTGACTGTGAATAATCCCTTGTTGAACCAGTGCATTGGAAACACTTTGGAATTCAGAACCCGTTGGGATATAGAAATACTTGTCGTCTTCGGTAAAGCCAACATTGGGTTTGTATATCAAGGAGTATAACTCCCATGCGGAAAACCCTCCCAAACAAACCAAGATTATCAGCACTACGGCTAATACCTTTTTCCAAGAGGACGAAGCCTTTTTTTTAGAGTGTTTTTTAGCCATTTAATCTTTGCATAAACAGAGCATCAATAAATTCATTTTCTTTTTTCACCCAATCCTTACAACGACCAGTTTCTTCAAAACTACAAGAACTAAATAGCCGCACACTTGCTTCATTATCAACGGGAATGTGGCAATACAATTGTCTGAAATTCATCACATCAAAGCAGTAATTTGATAAAATATTAACGGCTTCTTTGGCGTATCCTGAATTTCGGTTCTTGTTGTCTGCAATTAGAATTCCTATCCCTGCACGCTGGTTGTGTTGGTCAAATTCAAAAAGGTCGATACAACCGATAGCTTCTTCTGCACAATCAATCATCAAGCGCAATTGCCCGTCAGTATAAATATCTCCAGTAGCATGATTGATGAAGTCTGAGATTTGTGCTTCTGTAAGTGGATTGTGTTCGCTCCCCAAATATTCAAGCTCTGGACGGTTTTCCCAATCGAGAATCAATTCCAAATCAGAATCAATCATCTCGCGAAGCCTAACTTCTTTACCAAATAGTAATTCGTATTTCATACTGGCAGTTCAGTTTCCCCTTTAAAAACAGATGTTGTTGGGCCCGTTAGCCAAATGTTGGAATAGGAGCCATGAGCATTTGCCTCAAAGGAAACGCTCAGTTTTCCGCCCAAGACTTTTACAGGGACTTCCAATTCAGAAACGTGTCCTAAATGATGCATGGCAATGGCGCAAGCCGTAGCACCTGTTCCACAAGAAAGTGTTTCGTCTTCCACACCTCGCTCGTACGTTCTAATGTGCGTAACGCCATCCATCATTTCTACAAAATTCACGTTTGTTCCTTCGGCAGAAAAACGGTTGTTGTAGCGCACTTTTCTCGCGTCTTGAATCAAATCAATTTCCAACACATCTTCAACAATAGTTACATAATGAGGTGAGCCCGTGTCCATGTAAACATCATCGGCAATCAGTTCAATCGCAGAAACATCACCCATTTTCAAACTTACCAACCCGTCTACCATTTTGAAAGGATGCATTCCATCAACAGCCAAAAATCCACCGTGGCCTGATAAAACCTCAAGTGTCTGACAAAACGTGACGAAGCATCGTCCGCCATTACCGCACATACTACTTGGCGCACCATCCGAGTTGTAATAAACCATCTCAACTACTTCGTTTTGCACCTGCAATAAGACGAGGCCATCGGCACCAATTCCGAATTTACGATCACACAATTGCGAAATCTGACTTTGGGCAAGCTGTAGGTTCAGGTCTCGATTATCAATCATGATAAAATCGTTTCCAGTTCCGTGGTATTTGTTAAACGGTATTAACATTTTTTAAACTATCGGTTACAACGATCGGGTCTGAGAAGCGTTTCATTTAATGTAGGCTCGGTAACGATTCTATAAAATCCAAAGTTAAATCAAAAACAAAGCGAGCATGAAAACTATAGGAACATTGATACTAGCCGCTCTAACAGGAGCCATTGTTTCGGTAGGAGCATACACGTATTTGGACAAGAATAACGGAACCGTTGTGGAACAGGTTCACACTACTCCAGCTCAGCGGGTTAATTACCCGATGGCTGTGCCAGAGGGAAGCGTAAATTTTGTGGAAGCGGCCAATAACTCCATTCATTCTGTGGTACATGTTAAAACAAAAGTGCTGCAAAGTGGAGCCAAAAGTTCGAATCCATTTCATCAATTTTTCTTCGATCAAGGAATGCAGCCGCAGGTTAGACAAGGAAGTGGTTCGGGGGTCATTATTTCTGGCGATGGCTACATCCTCACCAATAACCATGTGGTGAGTAATGCTGATGAAGTTGAAGTAGTTTTAGACGACCAAAGAACCTACAAAGCAGAAGTTTTAGGTACAGATCCGAATACTGATTTGGCTTTACTTAAGATTGATGAAGATGGATTGAGTTACATTTCTTACGGAAACTCTGAAGATGTGCAGGTTGGAGAATGGGTTTTAGCGGTTGGTAATCCGTTCAATTTGAACTCAACAGTAACAGCAGGAATTGTAAGCGCGAAAGCTAGAAACATCAACATACTAAGAGAGGAATTTGCCATTGAGAGTTTCATTCAGACTGATGCTGCTGTAAATCCTGGAAACAGTGGAGGAGCACTCGTAAACACCAAAGGAGAATTAATTGGAATTAATACTGCAATCGCATCTACAACTGGAAGCTATGCTGGGTATTCATTCGCAGTTCCTGTAAATATTGCTCGCAAAGTGGTTGACGATATCCTTGAATTCGGAACAGTACAAAGAGCATTTATTGGGGTTAGCATAAGCGACTTGAACGGAAAGGTAGCCTCAGAAAGAGGTTTAAATATTTCGGAAGGCGCTTATGTAAACGGACTTTCGAAAGGTGGTGCTGCATATGATGCTGGTATAAGAGAAGGTGACATTATTGTCAAAGTTGATGCTGTGGAGGTGAAAAACGTGACCGAGTTACAGGAGAAAATCGGCTCATACAGACCAGGAGACCTAGCTCGGGTAACGGTTCTTAGAGACGAGAACTTGATAAAGTTTGATGTGGTACTCCGCAATAAAAATGGTGATACCGAGATGATTTCGAAAGATACCGAAGTGCTCGGTCAGCTCGGGGCTGATTTTCAAACACCATCATCCGAACAACTGAGGAAACTTGGTTTGGAAAATGGATTGCAAGTAAAAAACCTGAGTAACGGAAAGCTGAAAAGTGCTGGAATTAAAGAAGGGTTTATCATAACAAGAGTGAATAGAAAAGCGATGCTCTCGTCAAAAGAGGTGATGATCGAGCTAAACAAGAAAGACGGTGGGGTACTTATTGAGGGAGTGTACCCCAACGGATTGACCGCCTACTACGGGTTTGGTATGTAGAAGAGTGTAATAGGTTGGTTGATGGGGCGTACCGAAAGGTGCGCCCTTTTTCTGAATCTAAATCTGTGCGGGGCTCTATAAAGCTTAAATTTGCTCACGTTAAAAAAGTATAGTAATGGCAAAGTATGATGTAACAGTTATTGGGTCTGGTCCAGGAGGATATGTGGCAGCAATTAGATGTGCTCAATTAGGAATGAAAGTGGCTATTGTAGAGAAGTATTCTACACTTGGCGGAACCTGCCTGAATGTGGGTTGTATTCCTTCAAAAGCACTGCTCGATTCTTCGCATCATTTTCACACTGCGCTACACAATTTTAAAGAGCATGGGATTGATATTTCAGAGCCGAAAGTGAATATCAAACAAATGATTACTCGCAAGAGTGGAGTGGTTAAAGCCAACGTTGATGGTATTGCTTTCTTGATGAAGAAAAACAACATTGATGTGTTTGAAGGACTTGGAAGTTTCGAGACCAAGAATAAAATCAATGTGGCGAAGGCCGATGGTAAATCAGAAACCATTGAGACAGATAAAGTGATTATCGCCACAGGTTCTAAGCCGGCATCGCTTCCGTTTATCCAGGTAGATAAGAAGCGCGTGATTACTTCTACAGAAGCGTTGAAGCTTACAGAAGTTCCAAAGCATTTGGTAATTGTTGGAGGAGGGGTTATTGGCCTTGAGCTTGGCTCTGTGTATGCTCGTTTGGGTGCACAGGTTTCTGTGGTTGAATACATGGATAGCATTATACCAACTATGGACAGAACCATGGGCAAGGAATTGGCTAAAATCTTGAAGAAAGAAGGAGTCAAGTTCTACCTTAGCCATAAGGTGAAGGCTGTTTCTGCTGAAGGCAATAAAATAACCCTTAAGGCGGATGATAAGAAAGGAAACGAGGTAGTTCTTGAGGGAGATTACTGCTTGGTTTCTGTAGGAAGACATGCTTACACAGCTGGTCTTGGATTAGAGAAAGTTGGAATTCCAACTGATGATAGAGGTAGAGTGGAGGTAGATGCACATTTACAAACAAATGTTGCTGGCGTTTACGCACTTGGCGATGTGATTAAGGGTGCTATGCTTGCACATAAAGCGGAAGAAGAAGGTGTTTTTGTGGCGGAAGTGATTGCAGGACAAAAACCTCATATAGATTACAATCTTATTCCAGGTGTAGTTTACACATGGCCAGAAGTTGCGGCTGTTGGTCAAACAGAAGAGCAATTGAAAGAAGCGGGTGTTGATTATAAAGTCGGTTCTTTTCCAATGAGAGCGCTAGGTCGTTCTCGCGCCAGCATGGATTTGGATGGCTTGGTAAAGGTTCTCGCTGATAAGGAAACAGATGAAATCCTTGGGGTTCATATAGTTGGTGCGCGAGCTGCTGATATGATTGCTGAGGCTGTTGTTGCAATGGAATACAGAGCGTCTGCCGAAGATGTTTCTCGTATGTCTCACGCACATCCAACATATACAGAAGCCATTAAGGAAGCTTGTATGGCAGCTACCGATAATCGTTCAATTCATACGTAATCGGAACATTCAATTAATAACCTTGTTTCAATTTGCATGAATCCAGAAATAGGAGTATTACTTATGAATGTCGGCACGCCCGACTCACCAAAGGTTAGTGATGTTAGAAAGTATCTTTCGGAGTTTCTGAATGACCCTCGGGTAATTGATATTCCTTGGATAGCGCGAAAGCTTTTGGTAAATGCCATTATTGTTCCGTTTCGTGCTCCAAAATCAGCTAAAATCTATAAGCAAATGTGGACTGATGAAGGTTCGCCATTGTTAATTCATAGCGAGAAATTTAGGGACGGATTGCAGGCCGATTTGGGCGACAAATACCAAGTTGAAATTGCGATGCGTTATCAAAGTCCATCTGTCGAAGAAGGCTTAGAAAAGATTCGTAAGAACAATCCAAAGAAGATAATTGTGGTGCCAATGTATCCGCAATATGCTTCTTCATCAACGGGAACGTGTATTGAAGAAGCGATGCGTATTTCGTCTAAATGGTGGACAATTCCTGAAATGATTTTTGTCAACCAATTCTTTGATTTACAAGGTTATGTTGATGGATTCATCAAACGAGGAAAAGAGTTTGATATAGATTCATACGACCACGTAATGTTCAGTTATCATGGTTTGCCAGTTCGTCAGTTAGATAAAGTTTATGAAGAAGGCTTGTGTGATGATAGAGATTGTGAACATGAGCTCACAGATGAAAACCATTTCTGCTACAAAGCCACTTGCTACGCGACTACAAGGGCTATTGCCGCAGGTCTAGGTTTGTCTGAAGATCAATACACAGTTGGTTTCCAGTCTAGGTTAGACGATAAATGGATTAAACCATATTCGGATAAAATTGTAGAGGAGAAAGCGAAAGCAGGTGTTAAGAACATGCTTGTGTTCTCTCCAGCCTTTGTTGCTGACTGCCTAGAAACACTCATCGAAATTGGAGATGAGTATCAAGAGATATTCGAAGAAAACGGAGGTGAAAAGATTCAGCTTGTACCAAGTTTGAACAGCAACGCGGATTGGGTTAAGGCTTTTGCCAATCACATTAGAACCAAATAAAAAAGGAGAGCAATTTTGCTCTCCTTTTTTATTCTTCTCCGTATAAAGGAATTAAAACTTAGTTCAGCATTACCCTTTTGCTAAAGTTCTCAATGTCGTTGCTCAGATTGATAATGTAAATCCCCCTAGCTAGGTCGCCAGATGGAAGTCTTACCTGATTCATCCCTTCTACTGCAGCGCCTTGGAAGTCTAATGCGCGTTTTCCGCTTGCATCGTAAAGCATGATAGTGAAGCCTTCGTTTTCGGCTCCAGTAAATTCAACAACAATTTCAGATTGATCAACATCATAAGCATTTACAAAGTTGAAATCGTTTCCGTCCGTACCGCAGGTAACTGCAATTACCTCCGAATATTCATACTTACCATCGAAGTCTGTATTCTTTAAGCGGTAGTATGATGTTCCTCCGTATGGTAACCCATCAGCAACGCTGTACGATAAAGGTTGGTTGCTGTTTCCAGCCCCTTCGATTACATCAACAATTTCGAAATCTGTCCCGTTGTTGCTTCGCTCAACAGTGAAGAAATCATTGTTGGTTTCTGTGAACGTGCTCCATCGAATTTCAATCTTTCCATCAGCACACTCACCAGCAAAACGAACTAGTTCAATTGGAAGTGGATCGCTGTTGTCAACAAGTGTCCAAACTGGGTACATGTCCTCTGTCCAAGTGGCTCCATCTTGAGCAATTTGAACCGTGGTTGTGTTTGCACCAGGAGCGGTGATTACACCAGGAACACCGTAGAGCCAATCACCCCATTTGTCTAAGGTGTGGTTGTAACGTTGTGCAATCAAGTTTGCTTCAACAATATGATTGCTTCCAGCGATTTCAGCATCTGCATATTTGAATCCATAAGAGAATTGTGGTCTAGGGCTGGCACCATAACCACCTGTTCCCTCACCAATATTATCCTCATCCACAATCCAAAATCTATCAACCACCCAATAATGGCTTGGTTGTATATAATCATCTGTTAGGTGCTCCACAGTTGTCGGGAGGTCACTCCAGGTACCCCCAGTGTTTGTATTTAAATCGTTTGTTGAATATGTGGCAAACGTTTTATACTCCGAACTAGGTAATCCAGCAGCGGTAATATTGTAACTAAATGAGATATCAACTGGCGTTGTCGCATCGGTTCCAAATGGAATTACGTATGCTCCCGTTCCAGACAAACCAACATTCCATTTAATCCTACCATAACCAGAAGATGGAGGTGTTTCGGAAATTACTTTTCCACTTCCCGTAATTGCAGCTGTTGCAGCATTCTCAATAAAAAGCGTGTTTGCGTTTATTCGTATGCTTCTTGGACTAAGGTCGAGCTCTCCATATACACTTGCATCAACTCCATCCATTGTTTTGTGGTCTGACCCAGTAGCTACGAGGTCAAAGAAATTTGTTGCTTCGGCTCCGCTTATATTTTGAGCAGCACCATCAAGTCTTACAATTCCACCTGTAGCGCCTGTTGGGGTCGTTCCAAATACACCGGTTGTGTTGTCGTTTATCCACTCACCATCAAGTTCAATGGTGCCAGCATTTGTAACTTGTGCTCCTGCTGAGCTGGTGTTTTCAAAACCGCCATTGTCAATAATCAAAAACGTGCTGGCCGCAATATTAATCTTCGCACCGTTGTTCCGCACTCCTTGGGAGAAAACAACTAACGGGCTCAGGAAAAAGCAAGAAAGAATAAATCTGCTTTTTATGTTCTTGTAACGTATTTCCATTTTTTTAAATCCTTCGAACGTATGTCCTGAATATTTCTTGCAGGCATACAGATTATAAATTTACCCTTTTGCATTGATTCACAAGATTAACTTTCTTATTCATTTAAATTTCAACTTTGCATTCATTTTACGAAACAGATATGGGGTCTTACCCAATTTACTGTTGTAGGTTTGGTAGTTTGTCGAAAAAAGCACAATGAGTTGGTCTCGTAGATTTAAGTTGGATGATATAACCAAAGAGATTCTTTTCTCTCTGGTTGATGGGGAGCAGCAAGTGTTTCTTCTAAACTCGAATGAAAACCAACCTAGCCGTCTTTCAGCTTCAAATTTTAAGTTTTCTCAATTAGTTGGTATTGGTGTTCAAGACAGCGTTACAGGACATACGATAGAGGACATTCCAAGGCTGAAGAAATGGCTTGATGTTGCGAATGATTTAGTTGTGGGGTATTTCAGCTACGATGCTAAAAACCTAGTAGAAAATTTAAACTCCAGAAATAAGGATTCGATTGGATTTCCCGCTTTTCATTTTGTGATTCCAGAAATTGTGGCACTCGTAAATGATGATGGGATTGAGTGCTTTTCTCATGGCCGTAATCTTAAGACAGAAGAGAAGCCTAAATATATCCCAACCAGTTTGAAGGACTCCCGGGCAATGGTTGCCCAAGATGCTTATGTCTCGGTTGTGGAGAAACTCTGCGAGCATATACAGCGAGGAGATATATATGAGGTTAATTATTGCGTAGAGCACAAAATTGAAAATGTGTCGGTAGCTCCATTTCGACTGTATCAGGAACTGCAAGAAATATCTCCAGCCCCGTTTTCCTGTTACGTGGCGGATAATGGAAAATACCTAATGAGTTCTAGTCCAGAAAGGTTTATGCTGAAACGGGGAAATAAGATTGTTTCCCAACCGATGAAAGGAACAAATCGGAGGACTGCTTATAATGAGCTTCAAAAAGAAGCATTACGAAACGACAGTAAAGAGGTAACCGAAAACGTAATGATTACCGACCTTGTTCGCAATGATCTTGCGAGAAGTGCCAAAAAAGGAAGTGTAAAGGTGGATGAGTTGTGTGGTGTGTATGAGTTCGAACACGTTAATCAGATGATTTCAACGGTTTCAGCCGAATTGCGAGAAGATGTTCATCCATTGGATGCCATCCTGAATGCTTTTCCGATGGGATCGATGACTGGTGCGCCAAAAATTAGCGCCATGGAATTAATTGACCAATATGAGGATTTTTCTCGCGGACTATATTCAGGTGCTGTTGGATACTTTACTCCGGACCTCGATTTCGACTTCAACGTTATCATCCGAAGTATTCTTTACAACGAATTCAACAAAGTAGTTACCTTTCCAACTGGAAGTGCAATAACGATTAACTCAGACCCTGAAAAGGAATACGAAGAATGTATGCTGAAGGCTGAGGCCATGCGAAAAGTGCTGCTTAATCATGCAAAATAAGTTCTTCCATGCAATGGAATTCTCTGGTATTTCTAAGACGGATAAGCCGATTCTTGTTGCCGTTAGCGGAGGAATGGATTCCATGGTTCTTGCTACACTTTTCCACGAAAATGGCTATCAAATTGGCGTAGCGCATTGCAATTATCAGCTACGCGGGTTGGAATCTGATGGAGATAAAGAGCTGGTTAGAAATTGGTGCACGGAGCACGAAATTCCATATCACCTAAAAAATGTGGAAACGCAAAAATTGGCTAACGAAACCAATCGCTCTGTTCAAATGATAGCGAGAGATGAACGGTACGCTTTTTTTGATGCTTTAAGGAAAGAATACGGTTACGCTTTTACAGCATTGGCGCATCACGCTAACGACCGTGTGGAATCTCTATTAATAAATATACTGCGGGGAACAGGCTTCCGTGGCTTGCAAGGAATGCCGTCAAAACGGGAAGGAATAATTCGTCCGCTGATAGGTTTCACAAAAAAAGAGCTTCGCGATTATGCTGAAGAAACCAGCGTGCCTTTTAGGAATGATGCTTCCAATTTGGAGACGTATTATCAGCGTAATTGGGTACGGTTGCGACTGATTCCAATGCTACAACATGTTGACGCGAAAGTATTTGACCAACTGCTAAAGCTTTGTGAAAGAGCAGAAGCTGAAATCCCAAACTATGAAGAATGTGTTACAGAAAACCTTGAGGATTGGAAGCTTGAAAAGAATATACTCAGCATTCATAAGATTCAACAATCTAAATCACCTTTTACAATATTAAAAGAGTTTCTCAGAACGAAAGGTTTTTCATCCGATCAGATTTTTGAAGTGCTTGCGATTTTGGATTCAGTCTCTGGTTCGCAAGTTTGTTCCGGTACGCACCGAGTTACCAAAGACAGAGATTGTCTTATTGTTTCGGAAATAGAAGTTTCAGAAATAAAGCCCAATTTGAGTTATGAGCTTATTCCGCGCAGCGAATTGAAAACGCTGAAAACAGCAATCAACACCGCTCTAATAGATGCCAATACAGTAGGGTCGCATGGTGCGTCCGTTACAAACACATCCATGTCCACCGATTCTCAAAAACCAGATTTGCAATTGAGGAAATGGCAGAAAGGCGATCGTTTCAGACCGTTGGGGATGAAAGGCTGGAAGAAACTCAGCGATTTCTTTATCGATGAAAAGCTTTCAATTCTTGAGAAAGAACAAGTTTGGTTAATGACGTACCAAGATGAGATTGCTTGGATAGTTGGAAAGCGTCTTGACGACCGTTTTAAGGTTTCCGAATCAACCCAAAAAGTGTTAAAGGTTACTGCAGATAGTTGAACATTCAAGTTGCTGCTTGTTTACATTTGTTGAAATATGAAAGGAAAATGAAGAAACTACTATTTCTAATTCTGATAGCTGGGTCCATGGGACTTCAGAGTTGTCAGTATAATTCAATGGTTGAGAAGCAAGAAGCCGTAACTGCGCAATGGTCGCAGGTTGAGAATGTTTACCAACGAAGAGCAGATTTAATTCCAAACCTTGTTTCAACAGTGAAAGGTTATGCATCTCATGAAAAAGAGGCGCTAATTGGTGTTGTAGAAGCGCGTTCAAAAGCAACGGCTGTAAACGTAGACGCCTCTAAATTAGATGCGAGCAGTATTAAGAAATTTCAGGCGGCACAAGACGGGCTTTCATCTGCTTTGAGCAAACTGATGGTTGTGGTTGAACGTTATCCTGATTTGAAAGCAAATCAGAGCTTCCTCGAATTGCAATCACAATTAGAAGGAACGGAAAACCGAATTGCTGTTGAGCGAAAGAGGTTCAATGAAGCAGCCCGGGGTTATAACACGTATATCCGCAAATTCCCGAACAACTTTGTTGCCGGCTGGTTTGATTTTGACAAGAAAGATTATTTCGAGTCCACAAAAGGCGCGGAAAAAGCACCTAAAGTTGAATTCTGATTTGAGCGCTAAAGAATATTTCACGGATGCGAGACTGGCCGCGCTTGATACAGCCATAAAAGCTGCTGAAAAAGCAACCTCTGGCGAGGTTCGTCTTTACGTTGAGGATAAGTGCAAGGAAGATGTACTTGATCATGCAGCATTTCTTTTTTCTGAATTAAAAATGCACAAAACCGAACTTCGGAATGGTGTGCTTTTCTATTTGGCTAAAAAGGATAGGAAATTCGCCATTTTGGGCGATGGTGGTATTAATGCCAAGGTTGGAAACGATTTCTGGGATCACATCAAAGTCGAAATGCTTAGCTCTTTCAAAGAAGGTCTGTTTGCAGAAGGTCTTGAAAAAGGAATTTCCATGGCTGGTGAAGCCCTGTCAACTCACTTCCCGTATCAGAAAGATGATTTGAACGAACTCTCTGACGACATTATTATCAAATGAAAAACCTCCTTTTCATATTTCTGTTAGCGATTCCATTTGGTTCGTTTTCTCAAGAATTCCCAGCCAAATCAAATCGGTTGGTAAATGATTATTCAGGAACAATCTCTGGTGCCGATGTAAAGGGTCTCGAAGAATTATTGGTCAGTTATGAGCGCGAAAGTTCTGTTCAGATTGCCATTGTGGTAATGAAAACCTTGGAAGGCTATCCTATTGACGACTATGCTTTTCAGCTGGGCGAGAAGTGGGGAATTGGAAGCGGTGAAACAGATAATGGAGCGTTGATTCTTGTAAGTATGGAGGAGCGTGAAATGTGGATTGCCACAGGTTATGGACTCGAAGCAACGCTTACGGATGCAATGTCCAAGAGAATCATCGAAAATGAAATGAAGCCTCGGTTTCGAAATAACGATTATGCAGGTGGATTGGCAGCTGCTTCTGAGTCTATTATTCTCGTTACTCGCGGAGAATATCAAGGGAACGGTGGGGCTGGAGAAGCTGGAGAGGCAAAGAATCCACCTCTCGGCAGTTTTGTGTTTATTCTTCTCGTTTTTGGAATTATTTGGCTCATGAAAGCCAAACAGGTACATAGCTATTCTCGTACAAATCACATCGGGTTTTGGGCGGCTTGGATGCTGCTCGCAAGTTCAAGTAGAAGTCATGGAGGTTCGTTTTCGTCTTTTTCTGGCGGTAGTGGCGGATTCTCAGGCGGAGGTGGTTTTGGGGGTTTTGGCGGAGGTAGTTTCGGAGGTGGTGGAGCCGGTGGAAGTTGGTAACTTTCAGCCATGCAACTAACCGCAGAAAAACAACAGCAGGCTGATAATCTTTACCTGATTCTTGCTGGCGTTTTTATAGCTTCATTGGTTTCGTGCAATTTAATTTTTCAGAAATTCTTCACTTGGAACCCCTTCGGACTTTACAATTTTGAGATATCCGTAGGCATTCTTCCTTACCCGATTACTTTTTTGGTAACTGACCTCATTTCTGAGATATATGGGGCTAAACGCGCCAATCGTGTAGTGGTCGCTGGTCTTTTTTCAAGCGTATTTGTCCTCGGAGTTGTTACTCTTGCTGATATGTCAACTGCCACCAGTTGGTCTCCAGTAAGTAATGATGAGTTCAGTAAGGTCTTCGGATTAACCACCGTTTCGGTAGGTGCTTCTATGGTAGCTTATTTGGCAGCTCAGTTCATTGATATTCGAATATTTCATTTTTGGAAACGACTTACCAAGGGTAAACATCTGTGGTTGAGGAATAACTTCTCTACCATTGCATCACAGCTTGTCGATACATCTTTGGTGGTTGGTATCCTTTGCTCTGTTGGAGCAATTGAATGGCAACGGTTCTCAGAACTAGTATTTGCAGGATGGTTGTTTAAGGCAATTATTGCCGCCATCGATACGCCATTTTTGTATGCCAGTACTTGGGGAATTCGAAAATATTTTGGATTGAAGGGCGCAGAGGAGTTTGAATAAGGCATGAGGGTCTGAAACAAGACACACCATCATGCGTAAGAGTAGATATTTGTACGTTAAAGTGCACGTTTAGAATAAAGAAGCATTGATTAATATGTTAAGAACACTCCTTGCGATACTCGTCACGGTATCGACCCTTTCGACTGCATTTGGTCAAATATATGACCCAGTTTCATGGTCATTTTCAGTTGAAAGAGTTTCCAAAACAGAAGCAAAGCTCTTTTTTGATGCAGAGATTGAAGATGGCTGGCATCTCTATTCTCAGCACATAGATGGCGATGGACCTGTTCCAACTTCATTTGCTTTTGAAGAACTGGGCTCGGCCAAACTAGTTGGCGAAGTCTCTGAGGGAAAGGGACACTCTTCAATGGACGAAAACTTCGGAATCGAACTAAAGTATTTTGAAGGGAAAGCGCGATTCACCCAAAACGTAACTGTTTCGGCTGCCGCTGCTACATTAAAAGGAGAGTTGGAATTTATGGTTTGCAACGATGAGCGCTGCTTGCCACCAGATTATACTTCATTTGAGTTCAATATTCCAAAGGCTGAAGTTTCTGTCGAAGACCCAAAAGACGAAAGTGTCATTGAAAGCCTGGGTGAGTCTGAAATCTTTGACCCAGTTAAGTGGACTTTCAGTCAGAAAGAACTTGGGGGTGGCGAGTATGAGTTGCAGTTCAGGGCAATCATTGAAGAGCATTGGCATGTGTACTCTATGAATTTGCCTGAAGAGACAATGACAGTTCCTACCGCGTTTGAGTTTGATTCCTTGAAAGGAATTGAATTGATAGGGAAAGTTGTTGAGCCAGAACCGATTACCGAGTTTGATCCTGTAAATGAAGAAGAGCTTTCGTGGTTCGAAAACGAGGTCACTTTTACCCAAAAGGTCAGACTAACTGATAGTATTGGAAAGGTTAGCGGAGCGTTGAATTTCATGGTGTGCGATGATGAGAAATGTCTTGCGCCAGAATGGGTCGAATTTGAATTTGAATTGAGTGGCGAAGTTGCCGAAGCGAGTTCAGGAGTTGGTGCCGATAAATCTTGGCTCGGCATTTTCATCGCAGGATTCCTTGGTGGATTACTTGCCTTGCTAACTCCTTGTGTTTTCCCAATGATTCCGTTAACGGTTTCGTTCTTCACCAAGCAAAGTAAAACGCGTGCAAAAGGCATCACCAATGCGTTGATTTATGGAGCATTTATCGTCTTTATATATGTGGTATTAGGATTTGCTGTTACAGTAACTTTTGGGCCTGATGCGCTAAACGCACTGAGCACAAATGTTTGGTTCAATCTCTTCTTCTTCGTGCTGCTGGTTGTATTCGCTGTTTCATTTCTCGGAGCGTTCGAAATTACGCTACCGAGTTCGTGGGTTAATAAGGCCGATCAGCAATCAGATAAAGGAGGAATCATCGGTATTTTCTTCATGGCGTTCACGCTTT
Source organism: Bacteroidia bacterium (assembly GCA_047636795.1). GTDB lineage: Bacteria > Bacteroidota > Bacteroidia > UBA10329 > UBA10329 > UBA10329. The sequence goes on from JBLIGB010000008.1 coordinate 20,070, forward strand.
CGCTGGTCTCGTTCTCATGCACAGGTCCAATCATCGGAACCTTGCTTGTACAGGCAGCCGTAAACGGTGGTGTGATGGGACCGATAATGGGAATGACGGGGTTTTCCTTGGCTCTCGCGCTGCCTTTTGGTCTGTTTGCGGCCTTTCCTGGATGGTTGAATTCAATGCCAAAATCAGGTGGTTGGCTTAATTCTGTGAAAGTTGTTTTGGGCCTTCTGGAATTGGCATTGGCACTCAAGTTCTTGAGTAATGCAGATTTAGTTGTTCAGGCAGGATTTTTAAGTCGTGAGTTGTTTCTAGCCATTTGGATTGGAATTTTCAGTACGCTCGCTCTGTACTTGTTTGGGTTTATCAAATTCCCACACGATAGTCCTCTTACAAGCATTTCAATACCACGTTATTTCTTCGGTTTGTTCGTGCTGGTTTTTACAATCTATTTAATCCCAGGTTTATGGGGAGCTCCACTGAAAATAATTAGCGGATTTCCGCCACCTAGCTTTTACAGCGAAAGTCCTAACGGTTTTGGTGGAGGAGCCGTTTCATCGGCTGTAGTCATTTCAGACAAAGGTGAGGTAGTTGGAAATCCGGAGCATTGTCCGCACGGATTGCCATGTTTCCACGATTATGAAGAAGGATTAGCTTATGCTAAAGAATCGGGTAAACCAATCATGTTAGATTTTACAGGTTGGGCATGCGTCAACTGCCGAAAAATGGAAGAACAGGTTTGGAGTGACCCCCTTGTTTTGAAGCGTTTGCGTGAGGATTATGTCCTTATTTCACTTTACGTGGATGAGAAAACTAAGCTTCCGAAAGAAGAACAGATTGAAGTTCAAATTGGAGATAAAACCAAAACACTTCGGACCGTTGGAAACAAATGGAGCTATATGCAGGCTGAACGGTTTAAGACAAACTCTCAACCATATTATGTGGTTTTAGACCATGAAGAAAACCAACTTGGTGAACCAGCTGCCTACGACCCAGACATTGATAAATATGTTGAGTGGTTGGATAATGGAATCGAAGCGTTTCAGAAGTAGCCGGAGTTTCTAGTTGATTTCCCAAAACTCCTTCAACTGAAGTGCGCGCTCCTTCGTAGTCAGGTTATGGCCTGCATCCAGCCAAATTAACTCAGCGGTTGAGCAGTTCTCTCCAGAGAGTTTCTTAGCAAGCTTCGGATGAATAACGCGATCTCGCTTGCCAAAAACCAGCGTGGGTTTAATCTGGTATCGCCAAATCTTTTTCCGTATCTCTTTAAGGTTTGGTGTTAGTTGTTTAAAAACAACCCAAGTTTTTAAAACCTTCTCACGTTTTGAGCGAGTACTTAATTGTGCCGATACAAACGTATCAATCTTCTTATTCATCAGCCCCAATGTGCTCAGTAATTTGGATGTGAAAAGTAGTGGTTGCGGAAACTGAATAAATAAGTGGAAAAGCTCTCTACCAACAATAGTGTTTGTCACACACCAGTATAGCGGATTCACTTTCAGCCCGTCTGGCGCTATAAGCAGAATCGTATTGATGTTTCCAGGAGCGAGTTCAACTAGTTTTAGAACGATTTTACCTCCAAGACTAAACCCTGCTAATGAGCAGTTTTTCACACCAATTTCTCTAAGTGTTATTCCAATTAGGTCAGAAATATCGCTCACCCGCAGAAGGCTGTTTTTCATTTCGGTTACTCCGTGCAATGGAAGATCGAAACTGAGAATTCGAGCGGTTGGACGTAGTGTTTTCATAAAGTGAAGCATCACTTCAGCTTCCTGACCGTAACCATGAAAAACAAGC
>JBLIGB010000009.1:0-21828 GCA_047636795.1 Bacteroidia bacterium
CTGGAGGCGAAGGCGTTCTTTGGTCTACAGGAGCAACTACGCAAACCATCACGGTTACGGAATCAGGAGAATACTGTGTAACCACAGTTTCGATTGATGGTTGTGAAGCAACAGCTTGTATCGATATCGCGGTTAATCCAACTATAGAAGTAGAAGTTGAGGTTACTGCAGGAAGCAACTCGCTTTGTCCTGGTAACGAAGTTGAATTGACTGCAGTTTCGTCTACAGCGGTTGATTTTGCTTGGAGCACCAACGAAAATGGTTCAAGCATTGTTGTTATTGCTGCTGGTACGTACACGGTTGAAATAACCGATGTAAACGGATGTTCTTCTTCCGATTCAATTGTTGTTGAAGAAGGTCTTGTTCCTTTGATCGACATTGTTGTAGACACTGAGTTCTGCCCAGGCGATAGCGTTATGCTAACTGCGCAGTATGCAGGTGGAGAAGGCGTTACATGGTCAACAGGCGAAACCACTCAGGATATTTGGGTGAACGAAGCAGGCGAGTATTGTGTGAATACCGTTTCGTTTCACGGATGTGAAGCAAACGATTGTTTTACAGTAAACGCAGCTGATGTTCTTGATATTTCTGCAGGAGGTGACATTGAAATCTGCGCTGGTCAGAGCACAACTCTAACTGTTACAGGTGGAACGTCTAGCACGTCTTACACATGGTATTTTTATGGAATTGCCATTGATACAGGAATGACCATTGTGGTGAGCCCAGAAGCTGGTCTTCATGAGTATACGGTTGTTGCTACGAACCAAAACTGCAATACGTCTGATGAGGATATAGTGAAAGTGTTCGTATACGAATATCCTGATGTTGGATTTACGCGTGATCCTGCTGGCGATGTAGCATTTGGTGATGAAGTTCAGTTTACTGATACAACTGCTGGAAACGTAACCGACTGGTGGTGGAACTTTGGTGATGGAACCACAAGTATGCTTCAAAACTCTAGTCACGATTACGAAAGCCCAGATGCTTATTGGGTTGAGTTGATTGCATCTAACAACGGTTGTACAGATACAGCACGTGCCGGACTAGAAGTAAAAATCATTATGGAGATTCCTGGTTCCTTCTCTCCAGATGCGGACGGCTACAATGATGAAGTTTGGCTTGAGGGAACAGAAATAAACAACATCATTATGACCATCTACAATAGATGGGGTCATAGCGTGTATGCAAGTGAAGGTCGTAAGTTCTCGTGGAATGGTAAGAATAGCTCTGGTGGAGATTGTGAAGTGGGAACGTATTATTACGTTATCCAGATGGAGCACAAGGATGGCAACATCAGCGATCAGACTGGATTTATGACGTTGCTTAGAAACAATTAGGCGGCTATTAAGTAGGTTATTATTGAAGAGCTCTACCTCATTTATGGTAGGGCTCTTTTTGTTATACATATTTGAATCAACTAAAAATTGAACACTGAAATTTCTGTAGTTATACCGTTTTATAATGGGCTTGGAACAGTGGGAGAACTGGTCTCTAGGGTTACTTCCGTATGTGTTTCCCATGAACTACCATTTCAAATAATCATTGTTGATGATTCCGGAAAACCATCTTTGAGTTCGGATTTGCAACGCATTTTCAAGAAACATGAATACGTTTCTGTTTTCTCGTTACATAAAAACATTGGGCAACATGCTGCTACTTTCATTGGTATCCTGCATTGTGGAAAGACTTCGGTGGTGACAATGGACGAGGATTTGAAATTCATACCGGAGGATATCCCTGTCTTATTACAAATGCTAGGCGATAACGATTTAGTATATGGTCTCGTACCCAGAAATGGTACTGTGGGTATGTTTCGAGAATTTGTATTAGGTGTTCTAAAACCCATGATATCAACCCGTTATCCCAAGAGGACTTCTTCGTTTAGGTTAATCTCTTCAAAAACGGTAGAGGAGCTCAAGCGTCTGAGACCGAGGTATATTCAGATGGAGGCAATGCTAATTCAGAACTGCAAACATTTTGAGTATTGTGAGGTTGAAGATCAGCATGGGAAATCTAGGGAAAGCGGCTACAGCTCATTATCGCTCTATCTGATGATTTCCGGTATGCTGTCTCACTATACTTGGGTCCCTTGGATTGGGATAAGCATAATTATTCCCGCTTTGACTTCAGCAATTGTAGATGCAGAAATATGGAAAGTGGCTTTAATGTCCGTATTGAGTTTAATGTCCGTAATCAATATTTACGGAGAGATTAAAAACGTAATCCGTAATAGAGCCACAAAGAAGGAACTGAAAAGGTTGGGTAATATTTAAAATCGTTGCTTTCCTTTGAAGAACTCATCGTAAGACCGAGGAGGGTGTGATGGGATTCCAAGACGTTTTAAAGCCTTTTCCGAGCAATCAGACAACTCGACATCTTTCATCATTTCAACTACGTCAAATCGCTGTTTCATCCAGTTTCTGGTACAGGCCATCAGCAAGCAACATCTCCAATCGTCAGATTCGTTTGTAGTGCTTCGGTGCCAACATCTAGTATCAAAAAACAGGATAGAGCCTTTGGGAGCTAGAATTTGCTCTGCGTGGTCAAAATCTAAATCTGTTGGGGTTGAAGCAGAACTTTCAAGATGAAGAAACTGAGTGGCTCCATTAGATGATGTAAAATCATCTAGCATGATTTGAACCCCAATAGATGGAATCAAACCACCTAGGTCTAAATGAGTGTCCCTATGAATACGAGAAGTATGATTTTTCCCGTTTGGAGGGAGACACGAGCTGGTCATAGTGTATAAAATACTTTCCCATCCTAAGAGGTGGTCGGCTATTTCGAAAATTAGCTCCGCCTCGAGAACTTCCAGAAACGCTCCTCCGTAAACCGGTGCAAATAGAATCCGACCAAACATTTCTTCATTCGGGTATTCCTTAGCTTCTTGCTCAACAGCTTTTAGAACTTGGATTCTGAGTGCATCACAGAAATATTCCTCAACACAATCTTTGGCCAAATAGAAGCCTTTAGATTCTAATCCTGCCTTAATGCGACTTACTTCCAGAAGTCCTTTTAGCTCCATTTTCATAATGTTCCTAAGTTGGGTATTTATCCGCAAATTGCTATTGTAATTTAGCGAATCAATGCGATTGATAATTCCACTGCTTATTGTTTTATCTTCTTGCTCTGGTAAGATTTACACTACCATTCAAAGTCTTCCTGCGATTGCATCTAGTCAAAGTCTTCCTGACTCTTCGAATACTATTGTCTTGGTTTTTCTTGATGTAGATTGTCCGATAAGCCAGTACGTAATAAAGCCGCTAAACGCCCTGCAAACGGAATATAAAGACCAGATTGAGGTGATTGGTATTGTTCCCGGAACCTATTATACCAATCAAGAGTTGCAGGATTTTGCAACTGAATTTGACGTTCAATTCTCTTCACTTATTGATCCTAATTTAAAGCTGGTAAAAAGGTTAGATGCCCATATTACTCCAGAAGTTTTTGTGTTGGATAGAAGAGGTAGAATTCTTTATCAAGGAGCGGTTGATGACAAGTACTTGGATTTGGGAAAGTCCAAGCCGTTGCCAAATCAATCTTACTTGGATGAAGCATTATGTGAGTTTATCGATGGTAATGTAATCCGTAATCCAAAGACTGAGGCAATTGGCTGTATCATTGAGCGGTAATTCTAACTTTTCAAATCATATTTTAGAGGGGATTTAGTACAAATGGCATATCCTGTTAAAATTGTTTCCACCGGTATTTATATTCCCGAAAGGATTGTAACCAATTCTGAACTAGAAAGTAGTGTCACTAATTACAATCCTAAATTGGGTGGGGGAAGTCTAGATTACTGGATTCGAAATCACTATGGAATTGAGGAAAGGAGATGGTCGAACGTACTTCCATCAGATCAAGCGGCTAAAGCCTGCCAAATGGCTATTGATCGTTCTGGCCTGACTGTTTCAGATATAGACTTTCTAATACTTAATACGGCTTTCGGGGATACTTCGCAACCAACAACTGCCACAGAGGTTCAGAAAAAAATCAGAATGAAACCCAGTTCGTTTGCTATAGAAATTAACAGTCCATGTGCTGGTTCAGTGTTCGGCATCACTACTGCTACGCATTTTCTAGCCTCCGGGAACTACCGTAACGCTTTGGTTGTTGGTGTTGATAAAATGACGGGGCTAGTGGATATGTCTGATTTTAAGATGGCTGGCCTTTTTGGCGAAGGTGCTGGCGCATGTGTCTTAAGTAAGTCTCAGGATTCTGGAATTCTTGCTACGCACCTTGCTTCTTCGGGAGAGCTTGGTAATCCACAAGATTATGCACTTCGGATTTTAGGCGGAAAAGCGCGCTACCCAACAGCTAAGAATAAAGAAAGCGAGGATTTGTTTTACTTGCAAATGCGAGGCGGCTTAGTTGAAGATTTCGTCTACCAATCTTTTGCAGATAGTATAGAAAAGTTGCTTTCTCAATCTGGAATTTCTCGAAAAGATATTGACCATGTGGTTACGCATCAAGCTGCAGAAAGCTTGATTTTTAATGGTTTAAACCGTTGCGGTATTGATTCTGATAAAGCCACAATGACTATAAGGGAATACGGCAACACTTCTGCCGCATCTATGCTTATTACCCTCGATAAACTTTATAATTCTCAGTTAGAGCAGCACCAGTTAGTACTTTTGCTTGGCATGGGTGGAGGTCTAAATTGGGGTGGAATTATTTATCAGTACACCAAATGATTCGAACCTTAGTTCTCAGTTTGTTGGTTTTGTCTGGGGTTGGATTACGCGCACAAACATTTTATAAAGACGTGCAGCCCATTATGCAGAGAAACTGTCTGCCATGTCATTTTAATGGGGGTCCAGCGCCTTTTGAGTTTACTAACTACCAAGATGTATTTCGTAAAGCAAAGACTATTGCAGACGTTGTTGTGTCTGGTTATATGCCTCCATGGCTGCCAGATACTGCATATTCTCATTTTGATGGAGAACGCTATTTGACCACAGCTGAAAAAGACTTAATTCTTGACTGGATTGCCAAAGGAAAGAAGGAGGGGAAGCAGGTAAAACGAAATGCAGAACTTCAAACTCAAACGGTCAATTTTACTGAGGATTTGCTAGTGCCAGCAGGTAAATTAGATGTAGATACCAATGTTACCGACCTCTATCGGTTTTTAGTTTTTGCAAACCCGCTGAAAAAAGACACAACTATTTCTGGTATTCGGTTTAACCCTGGCAATTCCAAAATTGTACACCATGCATGGGTGTTTGCAGACACCGTTGGGTTTTCGCTTAATGGAGTTGAAACAAATACAGTTTCTGAGTTTAGCGATTTGGGATTTCCTTTTACAGATGTGTTAACCGGGTACTTGCCAGGTTCTAATTCCACGCTATTTCCCGAAGGCACGGGAAAAAGGCTATTTGCAGGCTCTAATATTGTTGTTCAAGTACACTATTACAGCCCAAGCGGTAAGTTTCATGACAATTCAAGCATCAGTTTTCAGTATGCCAAAAAGCAAGTAAGTCGGCAAGTTAAGACCATGTTGATTTTAGAAAAGAACTTGGTTGATCCCCCTTTAGAAATCCCGGCAAACGAGATAATCACTGAAGTTTTAGAACGAAGATTAGATCGAAATATCGAAGTGTTGAGAATTGGCCCTCACATGCATACACGTGGCATAAAAGCTTGGGTTTATGCCGTCACCCCTAAACTTGATACCATCCCGCTTATTAAAATCAACCAATGGGATTTTAACTGGCAAGGCTACTACTCATTTAAGATTCCAGTTTTCATCCCTGCGGGAAGTAGAATAAGGCAAGAAGCAACCTACGATAACACGGAAAGGAATATGAATAATCCGATAGTGCCTCCAATTGCAGTGAGCTACGGATTGGGTTCTTTAAATGAAATGTGTGAGTTGGCTATTGAGTATTTAGTGGCGAAAAATCCAGATGCAAAAGGAGAAGATTGAATGCGACTTGCGTGTCACTCAGATTCTTTCTCTATAATGTAGTCAGGTCGTTTTTTTAATTGGTCGTAGATCCTCCAGACGTATTCGCCCATAATGCCCATCATCAGCATTAGCATTCCGCCTATCAACAAAATGAGAATCATCAATGGAGCCCAGCCATCAAACGGAACGTTATCTGTAATGCGGGCAAATACAATCAGTCCAGAATAAGCAATTCCACCAAGCATACAGATTACACCTAATACCGACATAAATCTAATTGGCAAATAGGTGGAGTCAAGAATGCCGTCTATAGAATACTTTAAACTGCTAGAAAGTGATCGCTTCTTTCTCTGCTTGGCATTCACATCTTCCAATCGTTCGTACGGAATAAACTGTGTACTAAAGCCCAATGAAAGAATATCGCCTTGCAGGAAACGGTTTCTGTGCTTAAATTTTTTCAACTCGTCTGCAACTTGTTTGTCAATTAAACAGTAATCGAAACCGCCTTTTGGCATGGTTGGGCTGACTGTTCGAATAAGCTTGTAGAATAATGCTGATTGAAGGCGGTGTATAATACCATCAGATCGCTTAGATCTATTTGCAATCACAACCTTATTGCCTTGATTCCATCCTGCAATAAACTTCTCGATAAGGTTAACTGGGTCTTGTAGGTCTGCAGAACGGATGACGATTGCATCACCTTTTACGCGCTCAAGACCAGCTGTTATAGCCGTAACTTGCCCAAAGTTGGAGGTGAACTTTACGAACCTAATTTTCGAATTAGACACATTTAGTTCCTGCATGATTATTGAAGATTCATCAGAACTGCCATCATCAATCAGAATTATTTCATATTCCAAGTCTTGTTGTTGGCCACAAAGAGTGATTATATCTCCGCATAACTGCCTTAATGTAAGCTCGTTATTGTAAACAGGAATGATGAAGGATAATAATCGCATGTGCATTTGCAATTTGTATAAATTTATCCATAATACACGCAATGGTGTTATGTACAGATGATTGAATTGAACAGGTCGGAAGCGGAATCGAAGGTTTATAACCTAGAGTTTTTTAGAGCCAAAGTTGAGAAAGTGGAAGACTACTCGGCCTTTCTCGATGTGTTATTGGCTAAAAAAGTTGACGTACTCCGGCTTAAGGTTAATGCAAACGACAAGCAAGTCTATTCGTTTCTAGACCTGCTTGGCATTCCGTATCAGCTTTATAATATGCTTTATACCAATTATGTTGGTATAGCTGATTTGCCTGAGGAAGCGTTTCAGTGTCCTCCTAACTATACTTGCGAGGAATTTGAACCTTCTCAAATAGAGCGGATGCGCGGAATGGTTACACGGACCATCAATAAAAAAACATGGGTAAATTATAATTCAGATTTGGTTTATAACCGAATTACAGATGAGGTTGAATTGTGCGCATCTCAGGAATACGGTTGCTCGTTTTATGCCGAAGATGGCAGTAAAGCAAGCTGGATCATTCGGTACGAAAATGAAGATATTGGCTTTTTTATGGGCGAAGAAAGTGAAGACGGTTTCAATGGAACTTTCTACGGAATTCTACCTGAACATAGAAATCAGGAGCACAGTAAAGTGGTGTATATGTTGATGCTTGATATTTGTAGAAAACGTGGTTATCGATTCTTCAAAAATGACATTGGAGTTATGAATATCCCTAGTCAGAAAAGTGCCGCTAGTCAAAGAATGACTCCAACCAATATCTATTTCCATTTTGAGCTTTACCCAATGTTATCAGTCGAATCTCAAAGCTTGTTTAATACAGATTCGCTTGAAGAACATGAAACTCAGCTTCAAAAACATTTTGGCTCAAGCCTTACAGAAAAAAAAATAAGTAGAGTGCTGTTAACTGAAGGATTGGATAAATCTTTAGTTGCCAAAACAGAAAATAGGCTGGTTGCTGATAATGATAAAACCACCATGATTGTAACCAAATGCTTGGATGATATGGGGCGTTTAAAAGGTTTGAAATACACGCAATGGAGATGAGAATATGGCCTTTTTTCATCATTGCAATTCTCACACTTTTGGGATGTCAATGCCAAAAGTTTAATGCTAATCAAGAGGTTTCATCAGATGTTTTATTCTCACTCAATAATGCGCTTACAGAAGCCATTATTCAAGATGGGTTTTCACCACCTGTTGCTTCTCGTGCTTATGCTTATACAAGTTTAGTAGCACAACTTGTTGCGTCCGAATATTCTGATTCGTCCAAAAATCATGTTGGAAGCTTGCATGGATTTGGTTCGGTCCCAGACTTTGAGACCGAGGGAACCAGTATGAGACTTGTCCTCATAAGAACATTCAATTATGTGGCTAAAGAGTTGGTTTATCGTGACCACATATTGGATAGCATGGCGGTTGATTTGCTCGCTTACGAAGATCGTCTGCCCGATGAGGTTAGAATTAGTTCAGAGCAGTTGGCACAGGATATTTCCGATGTGATACTCGCCCGAGTTTTTGCAGATAATTATGGCGAAACTCGGAAAATGCCACGATACAGTCCAATTTCTGGCAATGATAAATGGGTGCCTACTCCGCCTGGATACACGGATGCTTTGGAACCACATTGGGATAAAATTCAACCGTTTACACTAGATTCCGCGGGTCAGTTTTTCGAGCCCATGTCTGTCAATTATAGCACGGATAAAGAGTCCGAGTTTTATCAGACTATAGCAAAACAGGTTTACGATTCTGTGAGAAACACAAACGACTATTATCAGATGTTAGCCCGCTTTTGGGATTGCAATCCTTTTCTGACCAAGCAACACGGGCATTTGATGTACCACGTACGCCAACTTACGCCAGGCGGTCATTGGATGGGAATTACTCAGCAAGCGTGTACACAAGAAAGTCTCTCTTTAGAAGAATCTGCAGCGTTGTTTTCACAAGTATCGGTGGCAATGGCTGATGGATTCATAGTAGCGTGGCACGCAAAGTATAAGACCAATTTCATTCGTCCAGAAACATATATTAATCGGTACATGGACTCTGAGTGGAAGCCCATCTTAGAATCGCCCCATTTTCCAGAATACACCAGTGCACATAGTACTGTTTCTGCTGCTGCTGCCAAGGTTTTAACTGCCAAGTTCGGGGATGATTACCATTATATAGACTCTACGGAAGTGCCCTTTGGGCTACCTCCTAGAGGTTTCGATTCTTTCTTTCAGGCTTCGGATGAAGCTTCCTTGAGTCGAGTCTTAGGAGGAATTCATTTTCAGCCGGCCATTGACATGGGGATGAAACAAGGAAGAGAAGTAGGAGCTAATATTTTAAAGAAGCTCGAAAACTAGCGGCTACCTTAAAGTGATTTTAACCACTGAGTCGTCATTTCTTCCTAAAAGGATTGATGCGTTTCCTTTGTCACTGATTATAGTACTAGAATTTACAAACCCGTAAACATTCAGACCTGTGACAGCGGCATTTAGGACTTTGAGTTCACCTTTCTGAAATGTAAATACCGAACCTCTAGAAGCAAGAATGTCTCCTTGGTCGTAAAACTCAGAGTTTGAGTTTCCAAAGAGCAATATTTCGGGTTCGGATTCGCTAGTGATGTTCATAATCACGGCCGTTTTAACAGGTGATTCCTGAGCCTGAGTTGGAAAATTGATGGTTTTAAATGAACCATTTCCATTGTTTATAAGTGCCAATGATTCTAGCTGAGTCACAGATCGATGAATTAATTGGTCCATGTTTTTACCATCGACTATGTCTGAAATCTGCGCCTCCGCAAATTGCCGATTGGTCAAAAACTTATTGTTGAATTCAGGCATTTTTTCACAGAATTCTCCTTTGTCTACAAAAGTGCCTCTCACACCATTCAAGTAGTGCGTTACAATTTGATCTTGTGAGCCATTATTGTCAAAATCAGTCACGAAAAGTTCTAACGGCTCAGCTTCTGAAGCACGAAAAATGCTGTTGAAACCATGATTCCCGGCAATGATGTCTGGTTGGTTGTCACCGTTTATATCTCCAAGTGTTAGGCAATTCCAAAGTCCTGCTGGAGCAATTACTTTTTCATCAGGGATAAATTTGTCATTTGTCCAGCGCCAAATCCTTACAGGTTCCCAAGGTCCTGCAGTAATTATTTCTGGATGTTCGTCATCATCTGTATTTACCGAAACTACTGCGTGCGTTGCTCCAATAGATAAAAAGTCTGGAGCTAATTGCTTTGTGGCATCCTCAAGAATCCCTTCTCTGTTTAATAGAATTCGAGAGCCGTTGGATTTCCCATAAGAGCCAGGGATAAACCCACCACCAACGATTACATCTTGCCATCCATCATTATTAACATCTAGTTTAGTCAAGGCGCGGGTGTCTAACCCTAATTGAGAAGTGGGGTTGGTTTGAACCGAAAAGTTCCCACTACCATCATTTAAATAAAGTGCGTCTGACAGAGCTCCCGATATTCCTGCTACTTCATTTCCTCCATTTCCTGAGTAAAAATCGTTGTCGCCATCATTATCAATATCAAGAATGAGTAATGCAGAGGTTTCACGGTTTTGAGATTCAGGGAACTTATTTGAGGAGAGAATAAACTCGCCATCCCCATTTTGTAAGAACACTCGAATTTCCTCATCTTTAGAGCCGCCTACAATTAGGTCTTGTAACCCGTTTCCCGTTAAATCGGCAGAAGCCAAAACTGGACCTGGTTTAGAGAGTCCAAAAGGCACAATTTTATCTCGCTGAATTTCATCAAAATGGTTCTCGGAATGTGTGATTTTATTTAAATTGTTTTGGCTAAGCAACCAACGTTTCTTGTTCTCAAAACGCTTGCCAGACTGTGGTTTGTATTCTACAGTTATGGTTTGGTTAATAGTTGGATTATCCACCACTTGTTGGTCACCATTTGGCCAATTAATTACGAGGCTATCAACTGTAGCAGACGCTAATCCAAAATGGATAATCGCGGAAGTAGATGATTGAAATCCACGATTTGTGTAGTTCGATTTAAGTTGAACATTACCCTTGCTCCAAACCCTAATTTGGCTACCAATTGCGCTTTGGTTTGGTACATTATACATTAGTTTAACGCGGAGGTAATTGTTCTTCTCTGCTGAATTGTTTTGAAAGACTGAAGCTTCTGCATCTGTATTGTTTATCACAATATCTAGCAGGCCATCATTGTTGAGGTCGGCAATTATCGCACCTTGACCGTTAAGTGCTGTGTCTAATCCCCAGCTTCTAGTTTCGTTTGAGAATTGAAAGCCATTTGTGTTCTTAAACGAATGGTTAGAAATAAGGCTGATAGGCATTTTCATGATTAAATCAGTCGTGTCGTGTTGTTTCTGAGCGTCTACATTGTCCCCGCCAAAAGAAAGTTCTAAATAATCCATGTCATGGAAATCTCTCTTGGTTCCGTTAGTCACATATAAGTCTTTAAGCCCATCGTTATCTAAGTCTTCAAATAAGGTCGACCATGACCAATCTGTCATAGCTATTCCAGCCATTTGTCCCACTTCTTTGAAGCTATAATCGGTTCCTAAAAAGAACATATTACGACTGTATTGAGTGTAGTTGAAGTTGTTTCGGACCAAATCGTAATACGTTTTGTCAAAACGGATATCGTTGTTTTTTCTTCGAAAGTGATTTCCTGGTTCCATGTCTGCAACAAACAAATCCAGTATTCCATCGTTATTAGCGTCAGCCAAATCTGATCCCATAGAAAAGAGAGTGGTTTTGCTCATGTAAGCCGAAATTTGATTACTGAAACCTTGGCCTTTCTGATTAATAAGAAGGTAATCTGGGGAGATGAAATCGTTGGCCACATATATGTCTGGCCAGCCATCACGATTTACATCGCCAATACTAGCGCTTAGGCTAAATCCTTTTTCGATGTCAAGGCCAAGTAACTGGTTTGATTCAAAGAACTTCCCATCATTATTGATATAAAATCGGTTGGAGTAAATTGAATCTTTTGTTGATGCTTCTTTGAAATATGGATCATACGCATTTTCAAAATCAACTGGGTGATTAAGAACATATGCATCAAGGTCACCATCTAAATCAAAATCCAAGAAATAGATCTGGTTAGATGTTCCAGCGTCATTCAAACCAAATTCTTCAGCCGATTCGGTGAAGCTTCCATCAGAATTATTGACGTACAGAAGGTTAGCTCTTGTTTTGTCTGATGCCAGACCAGACCTGCAAACATGAATGTCTAGCCAACCATCACCATTAATATCAACCATGCTAACTCCAGTGGTCCAACTGGCGGGATAGGAAAGGCTGGCCTTTTCGGTAATGTCTTTAAACCTAAAATCGCCTAGGTTTTTATACAGCTTACAACCGTTCTGATTGCTTGAAAACAGTAGGTCTTCAAGACCATCATTATCAATATCTCCAACCGCAACTCCGCCACCATTGTAGATATAATATGTATTGTGTGGCGTGTATTTAGCTAAATCGTCCACATCATTTCTAAAATCAATGCCCGAATGAGACGAAGGCACAGATGTAAAGCGTTTTTCTTTAATAATAGATTCCTCCTGAGAAGAGCACCCAGTAAATAGTAAAACGATAGATATGAAGTTTAATCGCATCAATTCAGGTTTAGCTTATTACGAAGAATTTGCGCCTTTTCTAGCATTCCCAAATTCTCGTACAGACCAATTAAAAAGGTAGCCATTACTTGGTTATCTGGATTCAAGTAAATGGCCTTTTCAAAGTGGTTTGTGGCAGAAATTTGGTCGTTTTTTTGCAATGCCAAATTACCTCGGTATACGCTGGCTATATCACTTGTGGGAAATCGATTTTCGATTTGATTGAGAAGGTTATTTAGGGCGTCCATTTTCTTCTTCATAAAGAGAAGTTCTGCCAAATATTTATGCGACAGCAGATCAGCGGGGTGGTGTAAGACGCCTTCTTGGAAAACACCAATTGCTTCGTCCGTTCTACCTTTCTCTTTCAGGCAAATTCCGTAAGAATGAAGGGCGTCTAAATGCTTGTACTTAGGGGATGCGTCAAACAACTTTTCGTACATGATAATTGCTGAATCTAGATTGCTCAATTCGTTACCGTAGATATTTGCCGAGTATAGACTAGAGACGTAAGATGCAGGATGAATTCTTGAAACCTGAGCGTACTCATGTGCTGCTTTTCTCCACCAATCTTCTTGGTTAACCGTGGCAGTATCTAAAACCCTGTTCTCTATATATAAACCCAAGTAAAAATGTACAATCGCAGATTCAGAAAACACCTCAGCATCATGACTAGCAAGGGTTAAATAATTCTTCCAATTCGTATTTCTCTCGATGGTTAGAAAACCGAATAAAATGAACAGAACTGCAGATGCCAGAGCTATTCCAGTTTTCCCAATGTGGCTAACTCTGTTGTAACTTACTTGAACAAACCATCCGGCCATAAGGCAAAAGCCAAGAGAGGAGGAGTAAGCAAACCGTTCGGCAACGATGCCGCTGACTTGAATGATTAGGTTGGAGAATATTGCCAAACAAATCAGCATAATGATGATGCCCAAAGAAAGAAAAGACCGGCTCTTTAGCCCTCGCAGCGCAAGTAATGATAGTCCGCCATAAACAATTATGGAAATGATGGAAAACAGATTGTAAATCGGAACAATTGGCAATTGATTGTAGCCATAGAAAAACCCCAACGGATGTGGGACCAAAAATAGTTTGAGGTAATATCCTAATCCGTAAAAAGCAGTGCCATATTTGAGGGAAAACTCCTCGGTGTGCATTAGAGGGTGTTCGATAAACGGAAATTCATCCTTGGCCGTGTCCATCCACATAACTGCATCTGGGTTAAGGACGAAAACCTGAAAAACCCCAAAACCAACTACAATAGAAAGCATACTTGCTGAGGCCATAAGTGCACGGTTTCTATTTACATCTCCAGCGTAATAAAATAGTACTGGGTAGATGGCTAAAAACTGCACTGCTGATTCTTTACATGACAGTGCAATCAAGAAATAAAATGAACTGAGAAAGACGTGAAAAACCTTGCCATTTCGGACAAATTCAATGATAGAAACCGATGCTAATAGACTGAAAAGTAGTTGCATCAGTTCATCACGATTCTTTAAGCTAGCTACAACCTCTGTATGCAATGGGTGCAATACAAATAGAACGACAGCAAACAGAATGGCAACGGTATTCCTTCTCGGGAACAGAAGAGTTAAAAGCCGAAGTATGAGTATACAGGTGAAGAGGAATAAAAACACATTAATGACATGACTTACGCCTGGTTTTTTTCCAAAGAGACCAATTTCTATCGCAAAGGATGCTCTTGGAATGGCTCTATAGCTACCGCGTTTTTCGCCCCGTGAAAAATAGTTTGTGGTAAGGATATCACTGATTCCTTCAAAACCAGCTTCAGCTTGTTCGTTTCCATCCACTATTAGATTGTCGTCAACGGAGTAGCCGTTTAAAGCCGTGTTGCCATAAACAACAGTAACCAAAATGGAAATGAATCCAATAAACCTCATTCTCATTTCTCTCGAAATGTCGCCTGCCCTTAGGTTGTCAATGGATTTCATTTGCAATGCGAAGTTATCGGTTTGCTATTTGGTTTGGTCAGCAGACGTACGAAATGGAGTAATCGAGTTTGTTTTATAATTTGGCAGAGCCCGCATTATAAAATCGCAATTGAAGAGTGCGTAGATGATAAGAACTGCAAAGATTCCGGAAAAAGTTTATTACTACCTCAGTAACGTTTGGTACAAAGGAGGAATGCCTACTTTCTATCAATCCGATAGTTGGGAACTGACATCGTTATTAAAAGAAAACTATCCAAAGATTAAGGAGGAGATAGAGGCGTATTACGCTCAGAATTCGGATGAAATGCCCTCCAATTTCACACCTTATGATTACCGAGAAAAAGGCTGGAAAACCTTAAACCTGTATACATATGGGTTGAGGTATAAGGCAAACTGCAAGCGGTTCCCGGTCCTAGATTCTGTGGTTCGAAAAATCCCAGGTATGACCATGACACAAATTGCGGTTCTTGAACCTGGAGTTCGTATCAAAGCACATTTAGGCGATACCAACTCCATTATTAGAAACCATATGGGGATTTCCATTCCTGGGAAATTACCGGATATTGGTCTTAGAGTTGGCCAAACTGAGGTCTGCTGGGAAGAAGGGGAAGTGTTTTCCTTTTGTATTGTACATCGGCATTATGCTTGGAACTATACCACGAGTTATCGTATTGCCTTAATTGTTGATATAATTCATCCTGATTTTGCAGATAGGATTGCAGCTGTTTGTGCTGAGTCTTTGGCATTGATTGCAATGAAATTTGTTGCCACCAAATTCAAATTCCTAAAAAACTTACCGAGACCCGTGACTCGGTTCTTGCAACTTTGTCTTTCAATCCCTGTTAAAATTTGGCTTTGGATTTCCAACGCATTCTCAACTAAACTAACCAACGCATGATTCAATATTCTATTGAGGAATCCGAATTCTTTGGATTAAAGATCGGTCGTGCTGATGCAGCGGGTTTTGAGATTACATCTTTTAAGCAAGAAATTCAGACTGAGAAGTTTGATGTGATTAGAATCCGTATTGACGAAACGGATGAGCGTACGCTAAATTTGCTTCAATCTCTAGATTTTCCAATCCATCATCATGGCTCCATTGTAAAGTATGAGTTGCCAGTTGTCGGCCTTGTCCATTCGGATTACCTAAACCCTGAGGTAACGATGAAAGTTTATGATGGAGAAGACTCTGATTCTTTAAGAAGGATAATTAAAGATGGAAGTGCTATAAACCCAATTGGTTATTGGAGTACGCCCGCATTAGAAGTTTTTGTAACCCGAGATAATGAGGTTGAATATCTTTTTGAATACTACTCCAAACTTTACGTCACATCAGAACGTCAGTTATGGTTTATGCAATGGAACGGAATCCCGGTTGGCTTTGTAGCCAGCAATTTTAAGGATGGAGTAATGGATACACCATTAGCCGTAGTATTACCCGAGTACCGTGGTAAAAAGCTCCTTCATGAAATTATGATTAGTAGAAATAATTATGGCACAAAGCATGGTCTCGAATTCATTACAAACGGAGCACGCGTAGATAGCCCAGCTAGCCAGCACGTTTTTACCAAGTTTGGGATGCGGGCAACAGGCATAGACAAGGTCTTTCATATTATGCCATTATTAACCAAAGCCGGTTAACTGTTGTAGCCGTATCTTTGGTCAGTTCCCATGAATTTAATAGCTTCAATATCATCCAAAGAATGGCGGCAATTAAAAATTGTAAGCTGGCCCAAGGGAATGATGCTTTTACTTGGTGATTGGGCTATTATTGGAGGTGCCATTGTAATATTCAATTTGATTGGCTTCTGGCCACTTTATCCATTTTTGGTCATTGTAATTGGTTCTAGAATGATGGGACTTTGGGCACTCTTGCACGATGGACATCACAATATGATTGTTGGTTCTAAACCAATTAATCAAAAATTGACACAATGGTTTATTGCTTGGCCGCTATTTAAGTCTTTGGCCGAATATGACAATCAGCATAATGCGCATCATAAATTCTTGGGTGCTAATGGCGATCCAAATTTCCATTTGCTCAGGTATGAAGAGTTTCAATTTCCGATGAAGAAAAGTAAGCTCGCTGGAATTTTGATAAAAGATTTTTTGGGCTTCAATTTTATCTATTACAGGATTTTGGGTTTAGCCAAAAACCCGCTCGTAATTTTTAGGAAAGTGATAGGCTGGAATCTCGAACGATCTCTATTTGTAACGGCAATTATTACAGGATTTTTTTACTTCAATATTTGGTTAGAATTCTTATTGTTTTGGCTGGTTCCTTTGGTAACGTATTTCCAGTTTCTCATTCGTGTTACACTAATTGCTGACCATTGTTTTCCCGCTAATTCTGAAGCAAAAGTCAGAACTGTAAAGTTGAATTGGTTCGAACGTAACCTAATGATTCCGCATAATCTTAGTTATCATTACGAGCATCATCATTTCGGTGGAATACCTAGTTATAATCTTCCTCGTTTACAACAGAAACTGAGCAAAAACCCAGGGTATGTTAAAGCCGCAGATTTTAGTCGTGGCTATCTAGAGGTTTTTAGAAAAGTGACCCTTTCTGGTTGATATGAAAATGATTTCAAACGTTTTTTCAGCCCAATCCGAGCAGTTGAGACTATGGCAGCTCGGACTATTTGTTCTCGCTTTTCTTCTATACGGAAACACTCTTTTCAATTCCTATAATTTGGATGATGAGCTTGTGACTACAGAGCAGAATGAGCTTGTTCAGCAAGGGATAAGAGCTTTACCTGAAATCTTCACGACTCATTACGTCATTTGGAATGACTACAAGACGGACTATCGGCCTTTGGTTAAGACTTCGTTTGCTTTAGAACACCAACTCTTTGGATTTAATCCCTTTGTAAGTCACCTCATCAATGTTTTCCTTTTTACGATAATTGTGGTTCTCACTCTGGCCTTTTTGTGTTCGGTTTTTCCTAGTGCAAATATTCATGTTTTGGGAGCAATCGTGCTGCTATTTGCAGCACACCCAATTAATACAGAGGTTGTAGCTAGCTTAAAGAATAGAGATGAGCTATTCAGCTTTCTCTTCGTTCTTCTATCGTTTCGTTCGGTATTCAAATGGCTTTCTCAAGGAAAGCGTGCTGCCTTGGCGCTCGCGGTTCTGTTTTTCTTGTTGTCACTGCTATCCAAAATGTCGTCAGTTACATGGCTATCTGTATTAGTTGCTGTTATGATTTTCAACAAACCCTCAAGGCAGAGAGGTCTTGTTGCTATTGGTGCACTAGTTGGACTGACCGCCATTTTTTATGCTGCTGTTTTTGGTTTGCTCGAAGGTTGGGGTAGAGAGTTTGTCTTTATTGAAGTTCCCTTTTTTGAGATTGATTCAGTTGCTGAAAAATGGGCGAGTATTATCTCAGTTGCCGGCTATTACCTCAAACTTCTAGTCTACCCTTATCCATTATGCTGTTACTATGGATACAACCAAATCCCTGTAACTAATTGGTCAGATTGGACAGTGTACGTTTCAATAATGTCTTACATGGGATTGCTTTGGGCAGCCATTAGCGGACTAAGAAAACCAAACCTTATTGGCTTTGGAGCCATTATTATTCTATGCGATTTAGTCTTGTTTCTGAATGTGCTTTATCCCTACACAGGCGTAATTGGAGAACGGGTTCTATTCGGAAGTACACTTGGAGTTGCCTTAATTTTTGTCGGTCTTTTAGATAAGTATGCTTCGGTTTTAGGAAAGACCTTCGGTCAATTTGTAAGATTGTCTAAAGGGTTTGTTCTAAGCGTTTTGTTGGTTGGTTTGGTGGCTGCGTGGTTTACGGTAAACAGGAATGTCGAATGGAAGAATCGATTAACACTTTTCTCCGCGGATTCTGAAAATTGCCAAAACTCCGTAAAGCTTCAGCAGTTGTACGCCCATCAATTAAGGCAAGATTACCTTGATAATCCGTCCATTTTTTCTGAAGAAAAAGCACAAGAAGCACTTTCAGTTTACGAACGTAGCATTGGTATTTATGACCAATGGCCCGTTACACATTATGGCGCTGGAAATATTTGGTTTTTTGACCTTAATAAACCTGAAAAGGCGCTACCATATTACAAGAAAGCCGTAAGCCTAAACCCAGATTATGTAGATGCAAATTATGATTTACTGAATGCATACTTGGCGGTTCAGGATTTTGAGAATGCTGAGAAAGTACTTAATGATTTGGCGCAAAAATTTCCTGAAGATGAAACGCTGTTTGACCGCGTGTTAAACGAATTGTTTAAAGAAAATAGGTTAGAACAGGCGGAAGCTATTAATCAGCGATTCTTAAAGGAGTTCCCCAACTTTGAGACTCCTTTGATTTACCAGGGTAATTTCGTGCTTTCTAGAGGAGACACTTTAAAGGCTTTGAGTGTCTATGAAAAGGCCTTAGATATTAATCCATCTTACATTGAACTGGATGATTATGTTAACCGCCTTTATCTACAAATTGCAGTTAAGCGAAATGATAAACAATAGAGTGTTGATGGGTTATGGCCAACTCTTCCGTTGGTACATTTGAGCAGTATGTCGTTCATTCGCAATATTGTGGCAGTCCTTTCGGATAGTAGTAATTCACTCAATTGGTTAGTCTTTTGTCTTGCGTTTTTCATGTACGCAAACACATTGCCAAATGGTTATAAGTACGGAGATGAAGCGGTAGCAACAGATGAAAATGTTTTGGTTTCTCAAGGCATATTGGGCTTGCCAGATATTTTTATTGAAGAAGGTTATGGTTGGTTCGATTTCCATCCTTTAGCCAAAGCTTCTTTTGCATTAGAGTACGCCTTAGTTGGAGAGTATTATTTGTTCAGCAATTATATCCAGCTCCTACTTTTTGCATCAATCTGTTTGGTCTTATTTTTAGTTTTGACCAAGATTTTTCCTTCAACATCTTCGGCCATTAGACTTTTGGCCGTTTTGCTGTTTATTGTTCATCCTGTAAACGGATTAGTGATTAACAGTATGCTGGGCAGAGCATATTTGCTAGGCTTGCTCTTTATTGGGTTAGCCATTTTGAGTATAGCTAAATGGATGACGCGAGGCGATCGTAAAATCTTGGTGGTGGTCTGTCTATATTCTGTCCTTGCAATGCTTAGTAATGCAGAAATGATTAGTTGGTTTTTGGTTCCAATTTTTGTTTTCGCTGTGCTAAATAAAATGTCGTTAAAAAAGCTGTTACCAGTAGTTGGGAGCTTACTAATTGCGACAACCATTTATGGATTGTACCGATTTTCGAATGTAACCGAACCCTCAATTTTAGCGGTGTATAATCCGCTTGTAGACTTGCCGGACTTTGGGTCTCGTTTACCAACAGGCTTTTTTCTGCTTGCTATCGCATTGAAACTACTCGTGTTTCCAAACCCGCTTTGTAGCGTTTATGGCTACGGTCATTTTGAAATTATGGATTGGGCAGAACCGACTATTTATATTTCAATAGTTGTAACTCTTGTGCTGATAATTACTTCTTTCTGGGCTAAGAATAAGCAACCGCTATTGGCACTAGGTGCCTTTATTGTCATTATCGGATTGATTCCGTTTTCCAATATTTTCGATTTGCAGCCTGAGCTTTTTGATGAAAAAAACTTGTTCGGTGCTTCCTTCGGAGCAAGTCTCGTTTTTGCCTCGCTAATTGGTTCTTCATTTAAAATCAATGAAAGGGAATCAATCAAGCAAACATATTTGAGTAGACCATTTTTGAGGCTGTTTCTCGCAGTAGTTTTTGTTACTGCCAGCTACCAAACGTTTAGCCGAAACTTTGTTTGGGCCAACAACTACTTGTTAACCACTACCGAAGTTGAAATTGCTGAAAATTCAGTCGTTTTAAATTACAAATGCGGGAAGTACTTACGGGATGAGTACTTGAGATTTCCAGTTAGAAATTTTGAATCTCACGTAGACAGCGCAGCCTACTATTTAGAAAGGTCTGTTTTGATTTATGACCAGTGGCCCGCCTCATTAGCGGAATTTGCTGAGTTGAGCATGGGGGAGTCTGGTCAATCCGAAATAGCGCTCGAGTTATATGAAAAAGCTTCGGGTTTATCCCCTGGTAATAATGAACTTAAGGTGGGAATGGCTAGGGCATTAGATCGGGTAGGAAGAGCCGGTGAGGCCATAGAATTATTTGGAAATGTGCTTGAAAAGGAGCCTGATAATTTGGTTGCAATTGACTGGATTGTTTCCCTATATCTCGCTGAAAATTATCTGGACGAAGCGGAATACGTAAATCAGAGATTTTTTCAATTGCACCCAAACTCTTACAGACCATTCATGCTTCAAGGCCAAATATTTTTGGCCCGACATGATACAATGAAGGCATTAGACTATTTGAACGAAGCTCTAGCAAGAAATCAAAACGATTTGGATTTGAATGGCATTTTGCTAGAAATTGAAAATTCATCGAGAAGCTCTAACTAGTGGCTAAATCATCGAAAATAGCTTGGCTACACAAACCTTTTGGGATTGATTTGTTTTCTGAGGTCTCAGGGAAGGGGTTGTCTCTATTTAGAATAATGTTTGGCCTAGTTATGCTGTACGAGATGATAAATATGCGGGCTTATGTTCTTCGCGATTTATTGGCCTCTAAGTATTTTGTAACCTACGACCTTTTCTTTTGGTTAGAACCGTTGCCAGACCCCTTCATGAATTTGTTCCTAACTGCTGGGGCAATGGCAACTCTTTTTGTAATAGTTGGCTTCAAGTTTAGGTATGCGCAGTTGTTGGTTGCGATTTCTTGGACTTACATCTTTTTGTTGGATAGAGGACACTACAACAATCATTATTATTTGTATTCGTTGCTCAGTTTTGCTATGGTTTTTTTAGGAGCGAACGGACATTATTCGGTAGATGCCAAGCTAAATAGGAAGCCACTCTCAACATCAGTTTACATGTGGCAGTACTGGTTTATTCGATTGCAAGTCTTTGTACTGTATTTCTACGGAAGTATTGCTAAAATGAATGCCGACTGGCTTCAAGGTTGGCCAATGAGAAAATGGCTTACCGAAGACATAGACAAACTCCCTGCTTGGTATGCCAATTTCGTTACTAGTGAGGTTGGTGTTTATTTCTACGCCTTTGGCGGTACTGCATTCGATTTTTTTATTGGATTCTTTTTGCTTCATAAAAAGCTTCGTTATTGGACTATTCCAGCCATAGTTTTCTTTCATATTTCAAACCATTTCTTTTGGAATATTGGCACATTCCCATGGTTTAGTATTATGGTTACGTCAATGTTTTTTGACCCAAACTGGCCTGAAAAACTCGGTAAGTGGTTAGGGATTAAAAGTGAAAACTTGATTTCCATGCATCAGCCTAAATCTGGCGTGAGAACTAAAAATCTGATTTCAATTCTGTTCTCGATTTACATGCTTATTCAGGTTCTAGT
>JBLIGB010000010.1:0-21072 GCA_047636795.1 Bacteroidia bacterium
GTTGACCCAAAAATCGCCCTCGAAATCCCAACGATTAGTGGCGGAATTGAAGCGGTTCTAAAAACACTTCCAGGAGTTAGTTCCAACAATGAATTGAGTTCGCAGTACAACGTACGTGGCGGAAACTATGACGAGAACCTTGTTTACGTAAACGATATCGAAATCTACCGCCCGTTTTTGGTGCGCTCTGGACAACAAGAAGGGTTGAGTTTTATTAACCCTGACTTGGTTGCAAGTCTGAGCTTTTCCGCAGGTGGGTTTGAAGCCAAGTATGGCGATAAAATGTCTTCGGTGTTGGATGTGAAATACAAACGCCCAAGGAAGTTTGCTGCCACAGTTGCTGGGAGTTTACTTGGCGGATCTGCTCATGTTGAGGGTTCTTCTAAAGACTACCGCTTCTCGTATTTGGGCGGATTTCGTTACCGTACTAACCAATACATTTTGGGAAGTCTCGACACCGATGGTGCTTATCGTCCGCAATTCATGGATGCACAAGGGCTTTTAAACTTTGACATCAATGATAAATGGAGCGTTAGTGCGCTGGTAAATTATGCACAAAACAAATACAATTTTGTTCCTGAAAACCGAGAAACAGACTTCGGAACGATTAGCGAAGCATTACGATTTACCGTCTTTTTTGATGGGCAAGAGGTGAACACGTTCGAAACAATGCTTGGCGCCTTGACAGTCGAGTATCGTCCAGAACCAAAGTTGAAATTAAAGCTGATTGCTTCGGGTTTCCGCTCTAACGAAACAGAGACTTTTGATGTGCAAGGACAGTACTTCCTTGGGCAATTGGAGAACAATTTTGGCTCGGATAATTTGGGTGAAGTGGCGTTTAATCGTGGTATTGGAACATTCTTGGATCATGCTCGAAACTACTTGACTGCCAATGTGCTTTCACTCCGTCACATCGGAAAATGGTTTGATGGCTATCGGATTCTTGATTGGGGAATTAAGTATCAGTATGAGGACATCACCGACAGATTGAGCGAGTGGAATGTGATTGATTCTTCTGGGTTTTCATTACCACTCAACCCAAATAATCTTCAGGTATTTGATGTGCTTAAAACGACCATCAAACTCCGAAGTCATCGGACAAGTGGTTTTATTCAGAATACATGGCTGTTCTCAGACACGAGCAAGCACAAGTTGACAGCTGGTGTACGCTTCCATTACTGGGATGTGAACAAGCAGTTTATCGTCACTCCACGTGTCAACTATTCCTTTGATCCGAAATGGGAAAAGACAGACATGATTTTCCGTGCTTCTGGTGGATTGTACTATCAGCCTCCCTTCTACCGCGAGTTGCGCGATTTGGATGGCAACTTAAACAAAGACGTTCGCGCACAGCAATCTTATCACGCAGTTGTTGGAATGGATTACAATTTCAAGGCTTGGAAACGACCTTTCAAACTTGTTGCTGAAGTGTACTACAAATACCTGAACGACCTCGTTACGTACGAGATTGACAATGTTCGAATTCGATACTACGCAGAGAATAATTCACGTGGATACGCTACCGGACTTGACCTTAAAGTCAATGGTGAGTTTGTGAAAGGAATTGAATCATGGGCAAGTATGTCGGTAATGACTGTTCAGGAAGACATTATAGACGATTTCTATTATGATTACTTGAATTCGGATGGTGAAACAATCGTGTTTGGGCTTACAGAAAACTCCACTCCGGCTGATAGTATAAAGCGAACACCAGGTTTCATTCCAAGACCTACCGACCAGCGTGTGAACTTCGCGCTGTACTTCCAAGATTACGTGCCCAGATTGCCATCGCTAAAGATGCATTTGAACTTGGTATTTGGCTCTGGAATGCCGTTCGGACCGCCTGACAATACGCGTTACAGAGACACACTTCGCATTCCTCCGTACAGAAGAGTTGACATCGGCTTCTCCTACATGCTTTTGGGTGAAAAGAAAAAATTTGTTGGACCAAAGAATCCACTCAAATACTTCAAATCTATTTGGATTAGCTTCGAGGTATTCAACCTTCTTGGAACAAATAACACATTGAGTTACCTGTGGATTTCTGACATCACCAATCGTCAGTATGCAGTCCCTAACTTTCTAACCGCTAGAAGAATAAACGCCAGAATTGTAATGAAGTTTTAATGAGAGTTGTAGGCCGCATTCCGCACCCAAGTATTACGATTACCATTTTCGAATACAACGAAAAGTACACGCTAAAAATGGAGGCTGGGCCAATGGAACAGTCTTACAAAATCACGATTGACCAGATTGGGAATCTTGGAAACGTACATAAATTGGTTGACGAACCATTTCTAAAAGAGTGTTTAGCTAATTTCAATGCCATGTACCTTTCTTGGAAAGCGACTGTTGAAAGACACGAAGGAAGTTAACTTTGGTGACGATGTATTGCCGTTTACCCCTTCTACTCTTACTCTTTTTGATTTCACTTAATTCCTTCTCGCAAGAAGAAAAGAAGAGGCGTATA
Source organism: Bacteroidia bacterium (assembly GCA_047636795.1). Classification (GTDB taxonomy): domain Bacteria; phylum Bacteroidota; class Bacteroidia; order UBA10329; family UBA10329; genus UBA10329. The sequence continues at coordinate 2,471 of JBLIGB010000010.1, forward strand.
GAACTACTTAATGCCGAAGTATTGGAGTATGACGAAAGCCTCGGAAAGAAGGCGCGCAGGCTGCTAGGGAAGGTGGTTTTTGAGCACGAAGGCACGGTAATGCACTGCGACAGTGCTTATCTCTATGAAGACAATAGCATGGACGCTTTCTCAAAGGTTTACATCGTTAAAGGAGATAGCATCAAAATGTGGTGTGATGAGCTGAATTATAATGGCAATACAGAATTTGCGAAAGCCAAACGCAACGTCAAGCTAATTGATAGCGAAATGACGTTAACCAGCCAGAAGCTGGACTACAACATGGCTACCGAACAGGCTTGGTATAATACGGGCGGGAAAATCGTGGATAGTGAGAATACACTGACAAGCAGAGTTGGTTATTACTATAGTGTATTGGAGGAGATGTTTTTTAAAGACAGCGTAAAATTGGTAAATGAGCAGTACACGCTTTACTGTGACACACTGCGATACAACGCAAAAACAGAAGTTGCATTCTTTCTCGGACCAACCACGATTATTAGCGATGAGAATACGATTCTATGCAATTACGGATGGTATGATACCGAACTGGATATTGCACAGTTCAGCGATAAGGCAACTGTTTACACTTCGGATCAATCAATTCTGGGCGATAGTCTTTACTACAATAAGAAACACGGCTACGGATTAGCTCTGGGAAACGTAGTTGTATCAGACACAGCTCAGGACATTATCCTCACAGGAGAAAAGGCCAAGTATTATGAGGTTGGAAACATGGTGCTATTAACCGATAGTGCGATGATGATTCAGGACATGGGAGCAGATTCGCTATTCCTTCATTCCGACACCTTATTGAGTATTATTGATACGATTATTGACCGCAGAATCCTGTTTGCTTTTCATCACGCCAAGTTCTTTAAGCCTGATATGCGCGGCAAATGTGATTCTTTGGTGTATTCGTATGCCGATTCAACTATTCGAATGTATCGCCATCCAATTCTTTGGTCCGATGAAAACCAACTGACTGCTGATAGCATGTGGATTCAGAACAGAAACAACAGGATTGATAAGCTATATATGAAAGAGAATTCGATGATTATTTCTGAGGAAGATAGCGCTATGTTTAATCAGATAAAAGGCCGCTACATGACTGGGTATTTCAAAGAACAAAAGCTGAACCGAGTGTATGTCGAAGCTAACGGAGAAACCATCTATTACGCTGGAGAAGACGGTGGCACACCAGATAATGTAAATAAGGCAAAGGCCAGTAACCTAGTCATCAGGATTGAGGAGAATAAAGTGAAAGAAATCATTTTCCTCACACAGCCCGATGCTATCCTTTACCCGTTAAACCTCATAAACCTCAGCGATATGAAGCTAGACGGTTTCAACTGGCGGATTGAGGATAGACCTGAAAAGGTTGAGGATATTTTTGATTGGTAAATTCTAAACAACTCTGATTCGACCAGCCGCCCAACTCTTCACCAACGGAATTCTCCAATTGATTTCTAACTCCGTTTTGGACGTAACCATGTTATTGAAAACGATTGTTTCCTCATTCAACGCTCCATGCTCATGTGCATCAGAAATTTTATTGGCATGAACCGTTTCCAATTCGCTATCTGAATTCAGATAAGCGAGATTCATTCTGTCTAGTAGATGAATGTTCAGTTTCTGCTCAATGGACCTAATTTGCTGCACCGAACTATCAATAGAACATCCACTGGCAGAACCAGCATCTTCATCTACCATCATTACTAAGAAACGATTGTACAGCACGTCAGCAGCTGCTTTCAAGGGTGTTCCATGGCTTTGCCAATCAGCAGCAAAACCACTCGCCAGTTGTTTTACTTCCGAAGCTTCTGCATCGGTAAGAATACGGGACGCTTGATAAACCCACGTACGTGAGTTGGTTGCAAAAGATTGAAAATCTGTAAGTTCTGTTTTCATGTTTCCGTTTAGCATATATTAGAAACGTAGTGAGGCAATCTATAAAAAAAAGACTGCCGCGTTCGTTCCTCACTCGCAATGACGAATAGTTGAATTTAAAGATCGTTAGCCTGAGCAATCATTTCTGCAACGTCAAGTACTTGTGTTTCCTCCTGCTTGTCGTTGTATTTCACGCCATCCGTCATCATAGTATTACAAAATGGACAACCTGTAGCAATTACATCAGGCTTCAAAGCCAATGCTTCCTCGGTTCTTTCCATATTGATTTCCTTTTTCCCTGGCTCAGCCTCTTTGAACATCTGAGCACCACCTGCACCGCAGCACAATGAGTTCCTTTTTGAACGCTTCATCTCAATCAAATTCACACCAGTGAGCTTGAGTAATTCCCTAGGAGCATCAAATATTTCGTTTCCTCGACCTAAGTAGCATGGATCATGAAATGTGACCTTCTTCCCAACCATGGAGGACGACACCTGCAATTTGTTCTGCTCTATCAATTCCTTAATAAACTCGGTATGATGCATCACCTCATATTCGCCCCCCAATTCCTTGTATTCGTTCTTCAGGGTATTGAAATCATGCGGACATGTGGTCACTATGCGTTTCACATTGTAGGCATTCATAACCTGAATGTTCGTCATGGCTTGCATCATGAATAGAAATTCATTTCCTGCGCGCTTTGCAACATCACCACTGGCCGACTCCTCTGCTCCGAGAATTCCGAATTGAACACCAGCCTTGTTAAGGATTTTCACGAATGCCCGTGTGATTTTTTTAGCTCGGTCATCAAAACTACCTGCTGACCCCACCCAAAACAGCACCTCAGGTTTTTTCCCTTCAGCCGTCCATTCCGCCATTGTTTTTACCTGTATGCTCATGCTCCTTTCTTTAATCTTCGGTTACCCAATTGGCTCTATCAGCCTGTGCGAATTGCCAAGGCGCACCGTTGTTCTCAATATTGCTCATGACCGTTGCAAGTTCTGTCGGCATACTCGATTCTTCCATTACCAGATATCTTCTCAAATCGATGATGATACTTAATGGATCAATGTTTATGGGACACGCTTCTGTACAAGCGTTACATGATGTACAAGCCCACAATTCTTCAGGCGTAATGTGGTCGTGAAGAAGTGATTTTCCATCATCCACAAAAGTTCCTTTGTTCATATCGATAATAGCACCAACATCTTCCAGACGATCACGTGTGTCCATCATAATCTTACGGGGAGACAACTTCTTACCTGTAATGTTGGCAGGGCAGACGTCAGTACATCTACCACACTCGGTGCAACTATAGGCATTCATCAGCTGAACCCAGCTTAAGTCCTGAGCATCTTTTGCACCAAAGCGCTGTGGAGCCGCATTTGGGTCAGCTTCTGGTGGAGCAGCGTATGGATCTGCATTTGGATTCATCATCAACTCAACTTCTTTCTTAACCGATTCTAGGTTATCGAATTGACCTTTCGGCTTCAGGTTTGAATAATAGACGTTTGGAAAAGCCAACATAATGTGAAAGTGCTTGGAGAATGGCAGATAATTCAGGAAAAACAGAATCCCTACAATATGTCCCCACCAAGCAACCCGCTCGATGATAACAAGCGCTTCATAACTAAATCCTGAAAAAATTGGGGCAATTAATCCGCTTATCAGAAAGGGGCCAGCAACCCTATGTTCATTAGGGAAATTTGCCTCCGCAGCATTCATGATTAACAGAGCGCCCATCAAAACAATTTCGATGATGAGAATGTAATTGGCATCCTTAAACGGCCAACCTTTCATCTCGGTACTGTGGAAACGACCAATCTTCATCACATTTCTCCTCCAAAGGAATGCGATACAAGCAACGACAACCAAAAAGGCTAAAATTTCGAAGAAACCAATAGCAACGCTGTAAAGACCTCCCAACATTGGTGCGAATACACGATGAGTCCCGAAAATCCCATCAATTACAATTTCGAGTACTTCGATGTTAATTAGCAAAAAACCAGCATAGATTACAATATGCAATAAACCAGCAATTGGTCTTGCAACCATTTTGGACTGGCCGAATGCGACTTTAAGTGTTGTCTTAATTCGTTTAGAACTGTTGTCGCTTCTCTCGACATCACGACCAAGTAAAATGTTTCTGCGGATACGCATGGCACTTTTACCAAACAAGCCAAAGCCGATAACCAGCATAACCAAAAATAAAATCTGTGGAATGTATTCCATGTTTATTTATTTCTTCTTTTTCTTTTCTTTATTGTCCTTTCTACCGAAAACCGAAACGTGTACGTAGCGGTTAGGGTTAGCTTTAATGTCTATAAATAAGCTGTCTAAATCAGCTGTAGCTGCCTCCAAGTTATTATAAACAGAAGCATCCTTAAATAGTTTACCTATAGTTCCTTCTCCATTGTTGATTTTCTCCATAGCCAAAGCGAGCTCTTCAAAGGTCTTGTTGGCGTTGTTGATTGTTGAAGCCAATTCGGCTGCAGCAAGCGAGTCAGATAAAGTTGAAAGATTGTTTAGCAGATTGTCAATCTCATCCTTGTTTTCGTCTAATGTTGCAGTAAAACCTTCAACATCAGCCAAAATTCGTCCCAACTGACCATCCTCATCCAAAATGTGGTTAATTTTACCTGAAGCATTCTTCAGGTTATCCATAGTAGAAGCAAGATCCATAATGGCTCTGTTTACGCTTGATTCGCGATCTCCGGGCCCCAAAACATCTCTAATATCTCCAACTAAAGAATCGAGCGATTCGAATAATCTATCGGCTTTCGCTTTGGTACTAACCAAACTAGAAGATAAGTCTGTAATACCAGCCATAAGACCTTCCTCAATGTCCGATGTAAGTGTGTCTCCCTCTATATAGAAGCCTTCCTCATTACCCGTAACCAGATTAATGCTGGTGGTACCAAGTAAATCTGCTACAAGTACGGCTTTGGTTCCTTTCGGAATCTCATAACTATCTGCGGTAAGCATAAACTCCACTACGAGAAATTCCCTGTTTACTGGCTCAAAATAAACGTCCTTCACTAATCCAACCTTGAATCCATTTACCGTTACGGCATTTGATTTCGTAAGCCCACCAACATTGGTATACGCGGTGTAAAACACACGTTGCTTGCTAAAAATGTCATTTCCCTTTAGGAAGTTATATCCCCAAACTAAAATGAAAATAGTAGCAATTGCAATGAATCCAGTACGTATCTCCCTTGAATATTTCATACTCATTTATTTAACATTTCTCGGGCTTCCGACACCTTAATTCGCTCGCCATCTTTGAAAGCAACCACGAACGCACCTTTAAATCCAAGACCTCTTAATTCGGATTGCAGTTTAGTAATTTCCTCAAAATCCTGAGTGTCTCCAACTGTATATTTGTAAAGACCTCCCTGTTGGTATTCCCAAGCTTTCTGTCCTCTTAAATTTGGACTATCCTTTTCTAATTGTTTTGCGGATGTAAGTACCTGAATTTTCAATCTTAATCCTACTATAAGCGTAGCATCAACTTCACTTACTAAAACTGGATTGCTAACTGCGCGCTCCTCAAGTTTCTTTTCGATAACAACCTCAATGTTTCGTCCCTTAAGCTTAGCAATTCGTTGCTCTAATTGTCGCTTTCTTAGTTGAAGAAACAGCAACTCTGCCTCTTCAGTAGAGCCTGCTTGCTTGTCATCAATAGTCAGCGCAATGGAATCGGCTGTTGCTCTTCTAAGAATTGAAATTGAATCTTGAGCAGCTTTTTGCTTTGCTTGTTGCGAAGCTTTTTGACGAATGCCATCTTTCTCAAGCTGAACCTGTTTCAGCTTGGATAATTTAACAGAGTCTTGCAATTTCTGTTCTCTAATCTCAGCCTCTTTTACTTTTTCAAGTTCGTCTTGCATTGCTTGATGAGCCAAGAGCACCGTAGATGATGAATCTGCTGTTGCTTGTTTTTTTGCCGCAGCAAGAGACGCACCGTCTTCTTTGGCTTTTTCCTGAGCTAATTTTGCCTTGGCTAAAGAATCAATTCTAGCTTGTTCAGTAATTAGCTTTCGTGCTGCTAAAGACTCAGAACGCTCACTCTGTAACTCTTCGCCAATCAAGCGTTTGGCTTTAGCAAGTTCCTCTTCTTTCTTTGTCTTAATTGCAAGAAGTCGCTCCTTTTCAGCATCAGTAGCTGCGTTTTGTTTTGCTTCCGCAAGTTCTTGCTCTTTAACCTCCTTAATATCTTCTAGCCATTCCTTGGCATTTTCCTTGGCCTCCAGCTCTTTACGGTCTTTCTCTTCTTGTGCCTTTCTATCCGATGCTTTTTTCGCTTTTTGTTCCACTAATTCCTGAGCTTTTTGCTCTGAGAGTTCCTTCTCTTTTTCTTTGAAGGCCGCGATCTTCACCAATCGTAATGCTTCTAGCGAATCTATTTTGGCATTTAGATTTACTTTTTGTTCGTCAGCTTTCAAAGGTGCTTCAATCACCGTTTCAGCTTTGGGTTCAACATACCCTTCTGGAAGCGGATCTTCCACCAACTCTTTGTATTCCTTAAATCCCCTAAAAATAGCGGATGACATGTAAGATTTTCCGTTCTCGGAGTTGAGAAAATCCTCCTCAACAGGATTTGTGAGAAAACCCAACTCCACCAAAATACTTGGCATCGTGGTTTTCCTCAACACAAGAAAACCAGCCTGCTTTACACCTCTATCTCGTCTTCCAACTCGACTCTTAAACTGTTGTTGGATGTAGGACGAAATGGACAAACTCTGTTGCAGATAAGCACTTTGCATAATTGTTAACGCAATGATACTTTCCGCAGAATTCGGGTCAAATCCCTCGTATTTTGTTTTGTAATCATCCTCCAAAAAGATAGCGGAGTTTTCCTTCATCGCCACCTGCAAGTTTTCCTTGTTTCGGTGTAAACCGAGAACAAATGTTTCAACTCCGTTTGATTCAGGATTTGTAAATGCATTGCAATGTATGCTGATAAAAAGATCAGCCTTTGCATCATTCGCAACTTCGGTTCGTCCATCCAAACCGATAAAAACATCCGTACTTCTAGTATAGATGACATTTATCTCCGGAAATTGTGTTCTAATATAGCCTCCTACCCGCAACGCAACATCCAAGGCTATATCTTTCTCGCGGCTTTTGTAACGACCAGTACCAAGGTTTCCCGGGTCTTTTCCGCCATGACCAGCATCTATCACAACCGTTTTCATACGATATGATGCAGCCGTGTTTTGAGCTAATCCTGAAAAATGAATCAGCGTGAAGACAAGAAATAGAAAAATTGATCGTTTAAAGATAGGTTTCGCTTGCATCATTATCAAACCCGTGTACCCGATGAAATGGTTAGCTTTGAGAGCCTAAAAATAAAGTCTTTTCCCGAATAATAGGAGGTAGTACAGATTAGTGTGGCATCGTTAAGAAAATCAATTCCGTTTATCCTGTTTTTGCTATTTCTAGCTATGGCTGGTCAAGCACAAAAACTAGGTATAAGACCTAGCGCTGATACCACCGTGAATATTTTCACAAATAAAACAGAAGAATTCGTTGAACGGTCTGATTCTGTTAAAAATCAACAAGCCGATTCATTGTTATCGATTATTAGTGAAACCGGTTTGGGAATCAATGATTCAACTTCCACTGACAGTTTAGTTGTCAACGCACCAAAAAAAGGAGCTGAGCTTACGTCAGAAATCAAGTATCATGCGCGTGACTCCATTCGCTTTAGCGTAGAAGACAAAAAAGTGTTTCTATATGGACAGGCACAAATAAACTACGATGATATTGAGTTGAAGGCCGCTTACATCGAGATTAACCAAGACACCAAGGAGGTATATGCAGAAGGCGTTACTGACTCAACAGGAAACACCACTGGCACACCCCAATTTAAAAGTGGAGACCAAGATTTTGCAGCCAAGCGAATGCGCTACAACTTCAACACAAAAAAAGGGAAGATATTAGACGTGATAACCCAGCAAGGCGAGGGGAATTTACGTGGCGATCAGGTTAAGAAAACGGAAGATGAGTTCTATTATATAAAAGATGGTGGATATACGACCTGCGATGCGGACGAACCTCACTACATTATTAAAGCCAAGAAGCTGAAGGTGATACCAAACGACAAGATTGTGAGTGGCCCCGCCTTTCTAATGTTTGAAGGTGTTTACACTCCACTAGTTCTGCCTTTTGCACTTTTCCCAAGCAAACCAGGGCGGAAATCGGGCATCATTTTTCCGGAATACGGAGAGTCGCCAACACAAGGTTTCTTTTTTAGAAACTTTGGATATTATTTGAATTTAGGAAATCAGATTGACCTTGCCGTAACGGGAGATATTTATACCAGAGGAAGTTATGGAGTTCGGATTTTATCAAACTACAAAAAGCGATACAAGTTCAACGGCAGACTTGAATTGAGTCACAATAGTCTGAGAAATGGTCGAAAAGAATTTCCCAATTTCAGTGTTCAGAACAACTTTTTTGTAAAATGGCGGCATACGCAGGACCCAAAAGCTAGACCAAGTACCTCGTTCTCTTCTGATGTAAACTTTGGTACAGCTACCAACTTCTCTAACGGACTTACCACCAGCGCACAGGACTTTCTTACAAACACATTTACATCGAGCATTGCGTTCTCAAAAAGATGGATTGGGAAACCATTCACGCTTAACGTCAACATGAACCACAGTCAGAACACCAATACAAATGTGGTTAGTGTAACCTTACCACAGATTGCGTTTGGTATACAGCGTTTTTTTCCCTTCAAACGCAAAAATCAAGTTGGAAAACAACGCTGGTACGAAAAAATAGGTATTAACTATAACCTGAATGCAAGGAATGAGGTGACAACGCTGGATTCCATCTTCCTTACTAGAGCAACATTGGATAAAATGCGGAATGGTATTCGGCATTCCGTAGGCGCTTCTACAAACATCAAGGCCTTTAAATTTTTCACTATTAACCCTTCGGTTTCATACAACGAACGTTGGTTTTTTCAATCGCTTAACAAGGCTTGGAACAATGAAACGCAAACTCTTGATGTGGATACCACTTATGGTTTTTTCAGCAACCGAGATGTAAGCACAAGTGTAAACATGACCACTAATATTTATGGTCTTGTTCAGTTCAAAAAAGGACCGATTCGAGGAATTAGACATGTCTTGAATCCAACTATCGGTTTTCGTTATACACCCAAGCTCAACTCAGATGAGGTTGGTTATTTCGGAAACAACGGAACCGTAAGTAGCTACAACACTGATGACTTGAGTATTTACGGACAAGCCCCAAAAGTAAATACCGGAGCTATGAATTTCGGTTTTGGCAATACGCTAGAAATGAAAGTTCGTTCTAAGAAAGACACAATCACTGGGTTCAAGAAAATTAAGCTTTTGGAAGCTTTGAACGTATCAAGTGCTTACAACTTCTTTGCTGACTCTTTAAACCTATCGGACATACGTATTAGTGGGCGAACAACCCTCATCGAAAAGCTATCAGTCAACTTTAACATGAACCTTTCTCCTTATGCGCAGGATACAAACCTCCGCGCTGTAAACAAATGGTTAGTGAGTGAAACCAAACAGCTAACCCGTTTAACCAATGCAACCGTGGCTTTGAATTTATCTCTGAACGGAAAAAGCCGACAGACCGACTACCAAAGCAATGCTGGAACAGAAGCGGAATTGGCGCAGATTAATGCTGAAAGAAACCAGTATATTGACTTTAATATTCCTTGGAACGCCAACATTAGCTACAACTTCACGGTAAATAATCAAACTAAAGATAAGACTAGACGGTTTGTACAGACGCTTCAATTCTCCGGAGATGTAAATCTTACGTCCAAATGGAAAATCGGGATTGCCTCTGGATATGACTTCGTTAATAACGATATAAGCTACACTTCTATGAGTATTTACCGCGACTTGCATTGCTGGGAATTCAGCATGACGTGGGTACCATTCGGTGTACAACAAATGTGGAGTTTTGACTTGAAAGTGAAATCCAGCATTTTACAGGATTTAAAACTAGCAAGAAGGAAAAATGCTTTTGACTTTTAAGGTATGATTGGATACCTGACCATGTTCTTTTCTTGGTTTTTAGCAACTCTTGCTTGGAGTCCGATTGGACTTTATTTGTTAAAAAAACTTGACGCTGAACTTCTTGATAGACCAGTTCACAACTTCATTATTGCAACTGTAGTGGGCGCAGCATTGAATTCAGCTTTCATCGCAATTCTTTCATTCTGGATTCCAATAACTATTACCGTTAGTGTTGCTTTCGCATTATTGAACGTTATCCTATTCAATCGCACATACAGAAAGGCCATTTTACAATCTGCTTCTACAATAAAGGACTGGTCAATATTCTACTCTGTCGGTTTTTTAATCTTCATTGCCATTGCAGTCCTCTGTTCAATGCATACTTCGCTGAATAATGACTCAGGACTATATTACATCCAGTTTGTAAAATGGATTAGCAATTACCCTGTAGTTCCTGGTCTAGCCAACCTTCACGACAGGCTGGGATTCAACTCACACTGGCATCTTTTAAGCGCAGCATTCAACGTAAATAAATTCGGAGGATTCACCAACGACTTGAATGGTTTTCTTTTCATACTGGTTGGATTGGGCAGTTTTGATTCTGCCGCACGTTTGAAGAAAAAACCGAACCTATACGATGCTATTTGGGTGCTATTTCCCCTACCGTTTTTTCTTTTACTGCGGTTCTTGACTAGTAGCGCACCTGACCTTCCAAGCACTTTGATTCCATTGCTGTACTTCTCATTGCTTCTTGATAAAAAGCACAAGGCTTCTCTACCAATCATAGCAACGCTCATTGTGTTTGTTTCTACCATTAAGGTCATATCTATTTTCCATGCTTTAGCAACTATCCCGCTACTATTTGGGGTTATAAAAAAAGGCAAATGGAAAGATGTTTTTATTTCAATCGGTTTAGTTGTCCTAATCTGTATTCCCTGGCTAAGTAGAAACGTTATTCAAACTGGGTATCTAATCTTCCCAATGGAATCGATTGACTTCTTCGGTTTTGATTGGAAAGTACCTAATGAGTTGGCTGCCAATACACGCAAAATGGTGGATATTCATGCCCGATTTGGTAGTTACGACATGTCAAACTATGGTAAACCCATGAATATTTGGATCCCAACCTGGCTAAATGTTCAGTCAAAAAGCATACTGGTAATTTTGATTTCTACAGTTTTCAGCAGCCTATACTTACTTACAACTGGAATGCTTCATTGGTTTCAGAAGAAAACGAACGAAGCAGCAATTTTGAACGTTTTTGTCGCATTATCCGTAGTCATCAGCTTATTATTCTGGTGGGAATCTGGCCCTAATCCACGTTTCATTTATGGCGCGTTGTTCTTTCTATTTGCCTACGCAGGTTCAATCATCATATTTAGCTTCAATTTAAACGGGTGGGTCCGATTCGGACCCCTTCTCGCACTCATCCCAATGTTGGTCATTTCAAAAACTGTTATAAACGAAGCCGGTCCGAAAAGACCACATGAATTCCTCACCATTAAAAACACAAATGGCACTATTTACTACCCTGTGAAGACGGACAAATGTTGGGAAAATGATATTCCATGCGCTAATATGAATAGAGACGACCTAAAATTCAGAGGAAGCCGATTACAAGATGGATTTTCGAACACTTCGAATTAAGCTATTGTTTACCGCAAGTCAGCCTTTATAATGGCAGCAAGAAACTCTTGCGTTCCGAGGACCATAGACCGCCAAAATCCAATGTCATTGTAGGAGGAGTTTTTCACTCCGATTTCAACCTTCTCCGTGGCTTTAAAGTAGGAGCCGAATATTTTATCCCACCAGATGAAAAACGTTCCGTAATTCTTATCGAAATACTCATCGGCTATGCCGTGATGTAAGCGATGGTCTAGCGGAGAGATGAGAATGTACTTTCCTACCCAACCCAAAGACCAACTGAGGTTGGAATGCAGTAGAAATGAGTAAAATTCTCTCGTAAATATTAACAGCACGAAATACTGAGCTGGTACACCCAACGCAATAAACATTACCGCATCAAAAATGGTAAGGAATCCTTTCTCTACGAAATGCCCTCTAGAAGTGGTAATCAAGTTCATTTCGGTAGCCGAGTGATGGTATTTGTGCAACTCCCAAAACGGCATCTTGTGCATGAAGCGATGCCACACGTAATGCTTCACATCTGACAACACAAAAATGATGAACAACTGTAAAACGGGAGATTCAACACGTGTTATCAGTTGAAATTCTCCTAGACTATGAAGCATGAAGCTGGTAAGGATGTAGAACAATCCGAAGGAGAAAATAAGGACAAATAAATCGTATAAGTTGAGCACCGATAGCACCCAGCACCATAGGTCGGCAGCCGTTGTTCCAGTACGATTAAACAGCAACCGATAGAGCGAAGAGTTTGGCCAGCCAACTCCAAGTATTTCGATAGTAGCCGCAGCAAGCAGCACAAGTACATTAAGTCCAATCGCCATCAAACTAAACTCGGCAATTTTGGTTGCAGTCAGTACCGTATCGAGTAGCAATTGTGGCTGACCAACCATGTCTAACAACCGCTCATGGTAATAACCCAAAAATACCAGCATGGCTAAAACAGCTAGAACAAGTGCTTTGATTTTCATTTATTCAAAACCTGATGAATATTTGGGGTTTCAAACCACTTCACATCCTCATCTTTCTTAAACCAAGTTAATTGCCGTTTGGCAAACCTTCGGGTATTGATTTTTATCTTCTCTTTAGCTTCTTGCAACGTCATTTCGCCAGACAGATGTGCAAAGAGTTCCTTATAGCCAACGGTGTTAAGTGCATTTAAATGTCGTTTATCAAACACTGCTTTTGCTTCTTCCAACCAGTCAGCTTCTAGCATCAAATCAACGCGCTTGTTTATGCGCTGGTAAAGTTCTTCTCGCGGCAGCTCAAGACCAATCTTCTCAATCTTAAACGGGCGCTGCTTTTTTGCTCCTTCGTGAAAAGACGAAAACGGCTTTCCAGTAGAAAGACACACTTCCAAAGCTCTAATTACACGCTGAGGGTTTTGCACATCCATCTTCTCAAAATGAATCGGATCAAGGGTTTTCAATTCGGTTTGAAGTGCTTCTAAGCCTTCGTGTTCCAATCGTTCAATTAATTGCTCCCGAATCAATTCATCGGCTTTTGGCACATCGTCCAACCCTTCGCAAAGCGCTTTTATGTAGAGTCCCGTTCCTCCGCAGCAGACAACCGTATCATGTTTTTGAAACAGATTCTCGAGTAATTCCAACGCATCACGTTCAAACATGCCTGCGTTATAGTCGTCCTCAACGGAACGTTTTGCTATAAAATGATGCTTTATTAAGCGCAATTGTTCTTCTGGAGGTTGTGCCGTTCCGATAGGAATCTCACGATACAACTGCCTACTATCTGCAGAAATAATCTCCGTATCGAGATTATGAGCCAGTTTAATAGCAAAGTCGGTTTTTCCAACAGCAGTTGGGCCACAAACAACAATTAGGGTTTTAACTGCCGCGGCAGGCATCACATCAAATCATCCATATCGAAATCATCGAAACCTTCTTCTTTCTTCGTACTCTTATTCTTTAACTTCTTGAAATCTACAGCTGGAGCTTTTAATTTCCCAGCCTTGCTCGCAGCCTCCGCTTCTTTTTGAATACGCTCTATTTCAGCTTCAGACGGACCTTCTCCTATAAACATATCGGGGTCCATATCAGGAATTTCAACATCCCCTAGTTCATCCACAATTGGTTCTGGTGGCGGCTGAGAATAATAAGGAGGAGCACCCTCAACTTTAGAGCATCGTGGGTAGGTCACTCCATCTTCGTCTTTCAATATTTTCTGCACCTCCAGTGCCAATCCAACTTCCTTATAACTCATGGTTATGCATAGAAATCGCTGACGCGGAAAATTGATATGATTGACAATCTTCTGATGGTCACCTTCTAATTTGCTGTCTAACACCACCACAGTATCGCCCTCATACCACTGCTGATCTGAGCTGATGTATTCCGCAGCCTGCTTAGGCTGAAAATTAAACGACTTCACAATTTGGCTATGCAGGTCAGCAAAACGCTGACGACCCTGAATTTCGATGTCACGATATACATCGTGATCATCCTCAATAAAAACTCTAAAACGGTAAACTGCCATATTATTAAAATTCAAAAACGCGAATAACGGAAAAAAAAGAAACGACTATTAAACCTGTAATTGTTGTAATGGTTTCGTCTATTCCACGTTTTTCATTTTTCATTTCAACTTTACACTTAATTCAAGCCCTAATTCATTTCCTTTCTGTTCCATGAAAATTAGCGCAGCCTCTCTATTGTTCTCAATATCTCCATCCATAATGGCGTCTTTTATGGCATCTTTAATCGTACCGACCTCGCGGCAAGGCTTGATTGCAAACGCTTGCATAACCTCTTCGCCACTTACTGGCGGTTGCCAGCTACGCACACGGTCCTTCTCCTCAACCTCTTTCATCTTCTTCCGTACAAGCTCGAAGTTCTTCATATAGCGTTTCACGCGGTCATCGTTCTTACTTGTGATGTCCGCTTCGCAAAGTGTCATCAAATCTTCGATGTCATCACCAGCTTCAAAGAGCAATCTCCGCACTGCCGAATCGGTTACCACTTCTTGCACCAAAGCAATTGGCCGTAAATGGAGAAACACTAACCGTTGTACGTATTTCATTTTCTCGTTCAGCGGCAGCTTCAACTGACGGAACACTTCAGGCACAGATCGAGAACCTTTGTCTTCATGTCCGTGGAATGTCCAGCCAACTTTTGGATGAAAGCGTTTAGTAATCGGCTTCTCAATGTCGTGCATGATGGCCGCCCAACGCAACCAAAGATTATCTGTGTTCTCGCAAATATTATCCAACACTTGAAGTGTGTGGTAAAAATTATCCTTGTGCCCCTTTCCATTAATAATATCCACACCAAAAAGCTCCGTCATTTTCGGAAAAATGAGATGTAGTAATCCCGTATTGAACAAGAGTTTGAATCCTTTGGAAGGAACTTTGGTTAGAATAATCTTGTTGAGTTCATCCGTGATTCTTTCCTGCGAAACAATGGAAATCCGCTCCCTATTCTCATAAATAGCCTGAAAAGATTCTTCCTCAATTTGAAAATCAAGTTGTGTTGCAAAGCGAATAGCGCGCATCATTCGCAGCGGATCATCACTGTAGGTTTTGGCTGGCTCTAATGGAGTTTGAAGAATACCCTTTTTCAAGTCCTCCACACCATTGAACGGGTCCACCAACTCTCCCCAAGTTCCATCATTCAGGCTAATCGCCATCGCGTTGATGGTAAAATCCCGTCTATCCTGATCATCCTTGATAGTACCATCCTCAACCGCAGGCTTGCGCGAATCTTCCGAGTAGGATTCCTTCCTTGCTCCAACAAACTCAACCTCCAGATCTTTGTGATTTATCATAGCGGTACCAAAACGCTTAAACACGCTGATTTTGGAACCTCCAAGTTTTGAAGCAACGACTCGTGCTAGCTCAATTCCCTTTCCGGTTGAAACAACATCGATATCCTTGGTGTCACGACCGAGAATACTGTCGCGTACGTAACCGCCAATCACATACGCCTCAACGTTGAGTTCTTTCGTAGCTTCGGAAATGAGCTTAAAAACCGGATGCGTTATGTACTGCTTCATTTGCATTTGGGGCGCGAATTTACCAATACGCCTAGAAGAATACGTGCTTATTTATCCCAGCCCAGAATACTGGTTTTCCCTTCTCTTTCGCCAACCCAATGCCGTTGCGGATTCTTTGGCGGTTTTGGAGTTGTATCAGCTTCCTCAGCCAAAATGGCTTGTTGTAAAAGTGGCATAGCTTCCAACTCTACTTGCGATGGCACGCTGGCCTTTGATCTTTGCGTCTGCTGTTTCTTTCTTTTCTGCTTTTGAGCTGCAGCTTGCATTTCTTTCATCTCTGTACTTAGCACAGCTATAAATAGCGTTGCAGTTCCTGATTCAAGTGGTCGTACAATCAGCTCCAAACTATCTTTCACAAATCCATTCTCTGCTGTAGGTTTATATCCTGCATCAGTAAGTTTAGCCGTAAATTCAGGAATTACATCTGTAGGCACTGCCCAATAGAACTTGTTGCATGTATCGTTCTTGTAAAAAACGGTTTGATGAATTCCATCTCCAGCGGTATGAACCACACGCTCTAGCTTATAATCAACAATTCGATACGGACGCATGAGAACGGAAACTAAGCTTCGTTTTTGCCCCAATATAGCATCAACCAACTGTGCATTGGCTGCCGCGGAAAGCGCCATCAATCCGATAAAAAGGAACGTTTGTCGAATATGAAACAACCTCATCAAAAACAGTTTGTCTTTGATACAAATGTAATCCATTGGGTATGTTTGGTTAACCACAATACCAAATTCAATTTTTAAGGGAACTTTCGTAGCGCAATTTCGTAGTCATACGCACCATATGAATAAAATGACAGAGAATCTTCGGAATTTGAGTCAGTTTTTACTGATAGCGTCTTCCCTTTTTACTAGCCAATTGGCAACTGCACAGGTTACCGCAGATTTTACATCCGACACTGCTTCGGGATGTAGCCCGCTCATCGTCAACTTCTCCAACCTTTCAACTGGAACAGGACTTAGCTATTCATGGAGTTTGGGAAATGGAAATACATCCGTTTCTGAGAATCCATCGGCCAGTTACATCAACCCAGGGAGTTATACGATTACGCTTACGGCAACCGGGTCAGGCGGAACAGATACGGAGACCAAGACAGGTTACATCACAGTTTTCACACCACCGGTTCCAGATGTAGCTCCTTCTCAAAACATCGGCTGCTACCCTTTCACTGTTGATTTTACGGACCTTTCCGTTGTTGGCGATTCTCCCATTGCCACATGGTCTTGGGATTTTGGCGATGGTGGAACTTCTACCGACCAGAACCCGAGTCACCTTTACACAACTCCTGGCACGTTTAATATTACCCTGATTTTGACTGATGCAAACGGATGTTCGTCCAATCAGTCGTTCAATGATTTGATTGAGTCCAACAGCAATCGTCCAACGGCAGAATTTGTGGGGGACCCAACTGTAAGTTGTCTTCCTCCTTCGGATGTCTCATTTACTAACTCCTCATCTGGAGGAGCTGGAGCATTAACCTACGAATGGGATTTTGGAGATGGCAACACATCAACAGATCTTGAACCTGACAATACATATCTGGCCGCGGGGGATTTTGACGTAAGCTTAACCGTAACCGATGAGTTTGGTTGTACCGACACGCAAGCAGAAGTTGAATACATCGAAATAGTAGATAACGTAACCATCGACTTTACCGCAAACAGTACCACCGTCTGTTTAGGAGAGGACGTTTCACTGGTTGACCTTTCCACTCCAACCCCTGTAAGTTGGGAGTGGGGTTTTGGTGATGGCAACACTTCTACCGACCAATTTCCGACACACCTCTACACAAGTCCTGGAAATTATGAGGTTTCGCTTACCGCGACTTACAGCGTATCGTGCCAAGGAACTGAGACCAAAACTGCATATATCACCATTGGGGAAATTCCATTTGTGAATTTTACTGCGGATACAACAGCGGGCTGCGAAACACCATTTCCTGTTCAGTTTACAAACGGTTCAGTTGGTGGTGGACTAACATACCAATGGGATTTTGGTGATGGAAACACATCCACGGATGAAAACCCATCTAACACCTACATCAACAATGGTGTTTACACCGTAAGTCTAACCGCCACAAATCCAGATGGCTGTAGCAGCACGCAAACCATTACGGACTACATCAATATTGCAGAAACACGAGCAGATTTTCTTCCTGATGTATTTGGCTTTTGTCAACCGTTGGAAGTCAACTTTTCAGACTTAAGCGTTTCGGGAACAAACATCAGCACCTACGAATGGGATTTTGGAGATGGCGGAACATCTTCACTTCAAAACCCGAACTATACATATCTGGATACCGGAATTTTTAATATTAGTCTCGTTATCACAAACGATTTGGGCTGTACAGATACACTTACACGCTCCAATTATATTTTCGTTTATACACCGCCAGTTGCAAACTTCGTAGACAGCGATACGGTTATTTGTCCTGGAGAACTCGACTTTATTGACCTATCTGAAAATGCTACCGATTGGTTTTGGGATTTTGGAGACGAGCAGTTTTCAACCGAACAGAATCCAACGCATGAATACTCAGACACGGGCTCGTTCACAGTAATACTTATTACGCTTAACAATGGTTGTTCCGATACGCTGACCGTTGAGGACATGGTTTATGTAAGTCCGCCCATTGCTGATTTGGAATACAGCTTTGATTGTTTGAACCCCAACGAATTCACCTTCAGCAATGAGTCTTATGGTTTTACATCTTGGAACTGGATTTTGCCTGATGGCAGCACAAGTACGGACGAGCCACTGGTTCTCAACATTCCGAATCCAGGTCAATATATTGTTAGAGTAACTACCGTAAACGACACTTCCGGTTGTGTTGATACAGCTAGCGACACCATTAATGTTACCATGCTGCAAGCGGGGTTTAGCTCCTTCAACACAGAAGATTGCGGACCTCTTACCGTAGAGTTTATAGATGAAAGTGTTGACGCTATTTCTTGGGAATGGCTTTTCGGCTCTGGAGATGTTTCAAATGCCCAAAACCCTGGCTACACGTATACT
>JBLIGB010000011.1:0-19530 GCA_047636795.1 Bacteroidia bacterium
AAAGGTTCTGCCCAGAAGTTTCCCAATAAGGCTATCGGAAATAACGGAAGACCAAAAGTAATTAACATAGATAAAAGCGGAGCGAATTCTGAAGCTATCCGAACCGTAAACGCAAGGAGTTTCAGCCGGATTAGACGCAGAAGCTGCAAGTATTTGAACAATATAGTGGAACAAGACCACAGGAATATCAAACGAAGGATCTGCATAAGTACGGAGTTCAAAGAGTTCGAATCTGCACAAAGAACCTTGGCAGGAATCGAGGTGATAAACATCATACGGAAGTGTCAAATGACAACTTCGAAATCAACCCATTTTGAAACTTTCAAGTCGTTAGCTCCTTAAATACTGGTAAGATCGTAGATTTAAGAAACCACAAAGATTAATGCGACAGAACCCAGAACCGACCATTAACATAAAGCGAATGCTAACGAAAAGCTACGTTTATTGGGTTCGATATTCCCAGAAATGATAGAATTTGACGGAATCAAATGTCGAAACCCGAGAATAAACGAAGCCGTTTTGCTGTGTCTCAATGCTGACCGGGGTTTCCGAGAAAAGAAAAGCGGGACAATCCATAAAAAAAATAGAATTGTCCCGCTTGGTGGGCGATGAGGGATTCGAACCCCCGACCCCCTCGGTGTAAACGAGGTGCTCTGAACCAACTGAGCTAATCGCCCGAATTCGGGGCTGCAAATGTAATTAAGGTTTTGAATTGAACAAACACAAAATTAAAGGAGAATGATTTCATCGCAATTTGGACTCAAAAAAATCCAAAATTCTATTCATTCCCTATCACATCTTCACCAAAATAATGCCCAACATAACAAGTACAACGCCTATTAAGCGAGATTTACTAAAGTGCTCTTTCAGTAGCACATAACCGGCAATTGCACCAAATACGACAGAGGCTTCTCTCACTGCCACAATCCGACTTACCGGTGCAATTTGCATAACGAATAAGATGATGAGGTAACTACTGGTAGCTATCACGCTAATTAGAATTACTGGTTTAATAAGCGTCCGTAAGGTTGTTTTCATTTCATTTTGCCTTTTCAACAATACATATGGCAAAAACATGAGAACCGAGATAATTTGCGAAGCTGCCATTACTGGAATCGGATGAAGCTCACTCACCAGCAACTTATCCATTATGGTGTAACTCATAATTAGTGAACCACAGATTAAAGCAAGGAAAATACCCTTTGATGAAGTAGCATTTCTATTTCTTCGGTACGAAAGAATCGCAATCCCAGAAATGACAGTGGCAACACCAAAACCCGAGATAGGCTCTACCTGTTCTCGTAAAATCACCATGGAAAGTATTACCGCACCAGCAATTCCGCTGCCTCTAACAATCGGGTAAAGTGTGCTTATATCTCCATTCATGTAAGTAAACGTTAACACAAAACCATAAACGGCATGAAAAACACCCGTGGTTATTAGCAATGCAATCAATTCAGTGGTCAACCTAACTTCGCCAAGAAATGGAATGGCAAGAAGCCCCGTTACAACCGAACTGAAGAGGAATGAAAGGTAAATGACGCTATAATTACCCGCGTATTTCTTGGCTACAAAGTTCCAAGATGCGTGCAGTACAGCACTCAGAATTACAAGCAAAAAGGTTAGTGTAGACACGTTCTGCGAAGTACGCCATTAATTACTTTAGCACCATAATTTATCACACCATGAAAGGCCCTATTTCCAAGTTTGCCGAAGAACACTTTCGTCATTTTAATGCAGCAGCACTTATGGACGCTGCCAAAGGCTATGAGACACACCTTGCCGAAGGCGGAAAAATGATGATTACGCTTGCTGGAGCGATGAGTACAGCTGAACTCGGTCGGTCTTTAGCAGAGATAATCAGACAAGGAAAAGTGGATATTATTTCTTGTACGGGAGCTAACCTTGAAGAGGACCTAATGAACCTTGTGGCACATGATCATTACAAGCGTGTCCCTCACTATCGTGACCTATCTCCCCAGGACGAATGGGAGCTTTTAGAAAATGGATATAATAGAGTTACAGATACATGTATTCCTGAAGAAGAAGCGTTTCGCAGGTTGCAAAAGCACGTTTATAAGGTATGGAAGGATGCCCAAGATGCCGGGGAACGTTTTCTCCCGCATGAGTATTTATACAAGATTCTTCTGAGTGGAGAGTTGGAACAGTATTATCAAATAGACCCGAAGAACTCTTGGATGTTAGCTGCTGCCGAAAAAAACCTTCCGATAATCTGTCCAGGATGGGAAGACAGCACTATGGGGAACATTTTTGCTTCCTATTGTTACAAAGGCGAGTTGAATCCATCTACGATAAAATCAGGTATTGAATACATGATGTATTTGTCCGATTGGTACATCAATAACTCTGGCGGAAAGGGAGTTGGATTTTTTCAAATTGGTGGCGGTATTGCAGGAGATTTTCCAATATGCGTGGTGCCCATGTTGTACCAAGATTTAGAGATGAAAGACATCCCCTTTTGGAGCTACTTCTGCCAAATTTCTGATAGCACGACCAGCTACGGTTCGTACTCTGGCGCAGTCCCAAATGAAAAAATTACATGGGGAAAACTTGATATTGATACTCCAAAGTTTATAGTTGAGTCTGATGCCACTATTGTTGCTCCACTCATTTTCGCATGGTTGCTCGACTGGTAGATATAGCACAAGCCTATAATCGAGGTCTCTTCCTGTATAGGTCAGTGTATTCTCTATATTTGATACCCGCTCAAAAAACGACCAATGATTCAGAAGATAAATACCCTCGAAGAATACCACGAACAATACGCAACAGCAGTTGAGAACCCAGAAGGTTTTTGGAATGAAAAAGCCGAAACCTTTAATTGGAAAAAGAAGTGGGATAAAACGCTAGAATGGGAGTTTGAAACGCCATCAGTAAAATGGTTCTTGGGTGGGAAACTAAACATCACCGAGAACTGTTTGGACCGTCATCTTGAAACTCGTGCAAATCAGGTTGCCATATTGTTTGAGCCAAATAATCCTGATGAGAAAGCGGAAGAAATTACCTACAAGCAATTGCACAGCCGCGTTTGTGCTTTTGCCAATGTTTTGAAACGAAACGGAGCAAAGAAAGGCGACCGAATTTGTCTTTATATGCCAATGACACCAGAGTTGGCCATTGCCACTTTGGCATGTGCTAGAATTGGCGCCATTCATTCTGTGGTATTTGCTGGCTTTTCTGCCCGTTCGCTTGAAGACCGAATTAATGATGCCACCTGCAATATTGTGGTTACTGGTGATGGTGCTTATCGCGGAGCAAAGACCATCGATCTTAAAGGAATTGTAGACAAAGCTCTAGAGACCTGTCCATCGATTGAGAAGTGCATTGTTCAGAAAAGAACGGGTGCTGCGGTCAATATGCAAGAAGGACGTGATGTTTGGTTGCAAGATGAATTGCAACATGTAAATGATGATTGTCCAGCCGAAGAAATGGACAGCGAAGACATGCTTTTCGTACTCTATACTTCTGGCTCAACAGGCAAGCCGAAAGGTGTAGTTCACTCATGTGGTGGTTACATGGTGTATGCAGAGTACAGCTTCCGAAACGTGTTCCAATATGAGGAAGGAGATGTGTATTGGTGTACAGCCGATATTGGCTGGATTACTGGTCATACATATATCGTTTACGGACCCCTTTTGGCTGGTGCGACAACCGTGATGTTCGAAGGTGTTCCTACCTACCCAGATGCTGGTCGTTTTTGGGATGTTTGTGACAAGCATCAAATCAATTTATTCTATACTGCTCCAACGGCAATTCGAGCTTTAGAAGCTCACGGATTAGATTTCGTAAAGCCTTACAAACTGGATAGTTTAAGAGTGCTCGGCTCGGTTGGAGAACCAATAAATGAAGAAGCTTGGCATTGGTATGATGACAACATTGGGAAAGGAAAATGTCCAATAGTTGATACATGGTGGCAAACCGAAACGGGTGGAATTCTTATTTCGCCATTGGCAGGAATCACTCCGCTAAAACCTAGTTATGCAACGCTTCCGCTGCCTGGTATTCAACCTTGTTTGGTTGATGCTGATGGCAACGAAATTGAAGGAAACGATGTGCAAGGAAACCTTTGCTTGAAGTTTCCATGGCCAAGTATGATACGCACCACTTATGGTGACCACGACCGATGTAAACAGGTCTATTTCTCAACATATCCGAGCAAGTATTTTACGGGAGATGGATGTAGAAGAGATAAAGACGGGTATTACAGAATTACTGGCAGAGTTGATGACGTGATTAATGTCTCTGGTCACCGATTTGGAACAGCAGAAATAGAAGCCGCAATTGACGAGCACAAAAACGTGGTCGAAACCGCTGTTGTCGGTTATCCACATGACATCAAAGGACAAGGGATTTACGCTTATGTGATTTGCAACAATCCGCCAGCTAATATGGATGATTTCTTAAAAGAGATTAATGCCGTTGTTATTGAAATTATAGGACCAATTGCCAAACCAGATAAGGTGCAAGTAGTGAGTGGTTTACCAAAAACTCGCTCAGGTAAAATCATGCGAAGAATTTTGAGGAAAATTGCGGAAGGCGATGTGTCTAACTTAGGAGACACTTCTACTCTTCTAGACCCTTCCGTAGTTGAAGAAATAAAAGTCGGAGCTGGGTTATAAGATGCGAATTCCGCATTATCTGCATTGTGTTGTGGCGTAATTATTGTTTGGTCTTCATTGCTAAACGCCACACCATGAAACAACTTTTACTCTCTGCGTTCTCACTCTTCTTTATTCTTACATCCGCGCAAGCACAAAACCATGAAATCATCGGCTCCATCCGTTCTGGAGATGGAAAGTCCCTATCAGACGCGCATATACTTGACATCAATAGCAGAATTGCAGTAGTTGCGGATGCACACGGGAAATTCCAGCTTTCAGTTCCTGATTCTGGTACTGCTCTCCGTGTTTCTCACATTGGGTTTCGTCCGGTTCTTTTCAACCTAACTTCAGAAATGAAGTACGAAAAGAGTGTTTCTATCATTCTTTCTCAGCAGTCCACAATGCTTTCGCCAGCTGTTGTTTCGGTTACCGACAAAATAGTTATTGACGGAAAACGAGGTGTTGTATTACGCGATTTTAGTTTTTCAGCAGGAAACAATCTCCTGTTATTGGCAGAAAATGGAATTCGTTATCTGGTGCTGTGTGACAAAAAATGGCAGGGAATTTCACGAATAGAGGTCGGGAAAATTGGCGACCGACTATATGAAGATTGCCTCGGAAACATGCATCTTTTTGGCAATGATAGCGTCTATCAAATAGGTATAAATGCAAATCAATTAGAATTCGTTTCTGTTACTGACCGAACCTTTTTTGTTGAACAAATGGCTCATTGTGCAACATCCAGTGACAACTATATTTTCTTTAGCTCCTACAAAAAAGCCGGACAAGAAGTTTACCACTACGGATTGGAGCGCAACACCAAGCAAGGTGTCATTCTACAGCATGTATATGATCACAACCGCTTACAGGATATTCAGGATTATTTCAGCGATTTACCTCATCAGCGATTATTCAATTCACGTTTTCGCAGAGCTGGTTCTAGCTTTGAAAATGAAAGGTTAACGGCATTACGAGCACTGTCCTGTTGCGGGAATGGTAACACACCAGTAGCCAATAATAGTATCATTACTAAATGTGTAGACCCGATTGCCATAAATCGATACGAAAATCGAATAAGCAACTCTTGGTCTAGAAGGAACCGTGCTAATTGGGGAGCGTCTAACCAAAAATTTAACACTCCAACTCAATATTTTCAGTCGGTATCAAACCGTGCATTAGAGCATCAACAAGCCATGCTGAATACTTGGAGTCCATCACCTAGCGATCGTGGTTGGATGGACCTACTGCAGCAACCGACCTACAGTCCAATGTTCAACCTTCGTGATAGCATTTTTATATTCGACCATTCAATAGGCGTTTGTTACGTGCATAACGAAAACGGACAAGAGGTTCGGTCATTTCCAATAGAACATCAGGAGACAAAAGGGTGGCGAAACATCCTTATTCCGGATGAAAATGGAGAGAAAATTTACGCACAGGTGAGAAAAAGAAACAAAGTCTATTTGATGGAAATAGACCTCAATGATGGCCGCATACTAGGAAGTGCCTATCTGCCCAATGCCACGTTTATTGAACACCTGAAGATTAATGATGGCTACGCCTTTTATTTGAAGCAATACCGTGATTTGCTTACATCCGACCGCATGCTAATGCAGCGGTTGTGAGTTCTTCCTTTCCGTTATATTCGTAATTCGGAAGGAGAATCGAACACAGATACCGCAAAAAGCGCGGATAAACACAGATAATGGGAAACCTAATACATGGTGAGATAACAGGAAAAGTCCTGGAGGCATTTTTCAATGTCTATCACGAATTGGGACACGGGTTTCTTGAAAAAGTATATGAAAATGCTATGCTCATTGAATTGGATGAACTTGGCCTAATCTGTAAAGCACAACATCAGATAACTGTTTTTTATAATGACGAAAATGTTGGCGAATACTTCGCTGATATTCTAGTCGAGAATAAAGTGATAATTGAGCTGAAAGCTGTTGAAGGAATCTCCGAACGACATGAAGCTCAATTGATAAATTACCTAAGAGCAACCGAAATGGAAGTAGGTCTACTCCTTAACTTCGGCAAAAAACCAGAATACAAACGAAAGGTGTTTTCCAATCACCGAAAATAAATCCACTTTTTTCCGCACTATCCGCGGCATCCGCTTTCCAATAATATGATTCAGCTCTCCTATTCAAATGTAAAACAGTCTTCTTCCCGAATATCTTTGCTAATAGTTAGCGTTAATCTGCTTCTTAACTTCGATACCAATCAAAACTAGGCTTTAAACAAAAACCCACTTTTTTCCGCACTATCCGCGGTATCCGCGTTCCAATAATATGACACAACAAGACCCTTCCGAAGAAAAAAGGTTATTTCTGCTTGACGCTTTCGCACTTATTTACCGAGCATATTTCGCATTTGCGGGCAATCGAGTAGATCGTCATGGCGTTCGATCTCCCGGATACACCATGGTCAATTCCAAAGGCCAAAACACATCAGCTGTTTTCGGTTTTACAAATACGCTTTTAGAGCTTCTCGAAAAGGAGAAGCCATCGCACATTGCAGTCGTTTTCGATATGCCTGGCGCAACGAACCGACAGATTGAGTATACCGAATACAAGGCTAATCGTCCACCAATGCCAGACGATTTGAGAGACAGTATTCCATATATCCAAGATTTGGTCAAGGGCTTCAACATTCCCGTTTTAGGTGTTGAAGGATACGAGGCAGATGATGTGATTGGAACACTCGCTAAAAAGGCGGAAAAGGCAGGTTATACCACCTACATGGTAACGCCAGATAAGGATTACGGCCAGCTTCTTTCAGATAAAATATACATGTACAAACCTGCTCGAATGGGCAACGGAATTGACGTTGTAGGGCCGAAGGAATTCTGTGAAAAATATGGTTTAGAACGTCCAGAACAGTTTATAGATGTACTAGGAATGTGGGGCGATGCGGTAGACAATATTCCAGGTATTCCTGGAGTAGGCGAAAAAACTGCTATCAAGTTCATCCAGGAGTACGGTTCTATGGAAGGATTGTACGAAAATGTGGATAAGCTGAAAGGCAAGATGCAGGAGAAGGTTGCGGACAATAAAGAACAAGCTTTCATGTCGAAAATGCTTGCTACCATCATTTTAGATGTTCCTGTTGAATTTGATGAGGACGACCTCATTATGGAAGAACCGAATAAGGAAGTGCTTGGAGAATTATTCGCAGAATTGGAGTTCCGAAACATTGCGAAAAGAATGTTAGGTCAGGAAATAGCGGTGGCTGGGCCAGCAATTAGTCCTAAGAAAAAAGCGGCTTCCGCAGGCCAGATAGACATGTTTACTTCTACCGATACGATTGTTGAAACTGCTGAAGGCTCAGGTTACAAGATGCTCGAAACCACCAATCACGACTATCAGTTGATTGATAATGCTGAAAAGCGAAAGGAGCTTATTGCTACGCTTTCTAAAGCTGATGCGATTTGTTTCGATACAGAAACAACAGGCCTTGATACGCGAACCGCCCAACTTTTGGGTATTGCTTTCTCAATAGAAAAGGGAAAGGCTTTTTATGTTTCTATTCCTGATAATGAGGATGACGCAAAAGCGGTTTGTGCAG
Organism: Bacteroidia bacterium; assembly: GCA_047636795.1. GTDB lineage: Bacteria > Bacteroidota > Bacteroidia > UBA10329 > UBA10329 > UBA10329. The sequence goes on from JBLIGB010000011.1 coordinate 8,196, forward strand.
AATTCCAAGCTCTATTTTCAGACGGAAAAAAAACATTGATTGCGCAGAATTTGAAGTACGATTTGTGCATACTTCTTCGCTATGGAGTAATCATTTCTGCCAAGACTTTTGACACCATGATTGCGCATTATCTCATCAACCCAGATATGCGCCACGGAATGGACTTACTTTCCGAAACCTACTTGAGTTATCAGCCGCAATCTATTACTGAATTGATTGGAAAAAAGGGCAAGAACCAAGGAAGCATGAAAGATGTGCCGTTGGACAAAGTGACGGAATATGCTGGCGAGGATGCAGACATCACCTTCCAACTGTTTGAAGAATTCGGCCCCTTGCTAGATGAAGTTGAAGCACGCAAACTCTTCAACGAGGTTGAGATGCCGCTCATCCCAGTTCTTGGAGCAATGGAAATGGAAGGTATTAACTTGGATGTTCCAGCACTAAAGGCGATGTCTGAAGAGCTGAATACGGATCTTATTCGCCTGCAAGGAGAGATTAAAAAATTGGCGGGAGTTGATGATTTCAATATTCAATCTCCAAAACAATTAGGCGATGTGCTTTTTGAACATCTAAAGATTGACGAAAAAGCCAAACGAACAGGTAAAACCAAGCAGTATAAAACGGGAGAAGAAGTCTTAAGTAAGTTAGTTGGAAAGCATCCGATTGTGCCCAAGATCTTGGATTATCGTTCGGTTCAAAAACTGAAATCAACGTATGTTGATACGCTTCCAGAATTGGTCAATCCAACCACAGGAAGAATACATACAAGCTACAATCAAGCTGTTGCCGCAACTGGCCGATTAAGTTCAGATAAACCAAACTTGCAAAACATTCCGATTAGAACTGAGCGAGGACGAGAGATTAGAAAAGCTTTTATCCCACGGAGTGAAGACTATGTGCTTCTTGCAGCGGATTACTCACAAGTTGAACTTCGCATTATTGCCGCTTTAAGCAAAGACGAGCCAATGATGGAAGCTTTTAAACAAGGTCAAGACATCCATGCAGCGACAGCCGCGAAAGTTTTCGGAGTAAAACTGGAGGAAGTTGATCGAGATATGCGAAGCAAAGCAAAGGCAGTAAACTTCGGTTTGATGTACGGTCAGTCGGCTTTCGGATTGGCTGATAATTTGGGGATTTCTAGAACAGAAGCTAAAGATATTATCGAGGAATACTTCAAGCAGTTCCCTACAATTCGTGGTTATATGGATAGTAATATTCAGTTTGCCAAGCAGAATGGATATGTGGAAACTATTATGGGAAGAAGGCGCTACTTGAGCGACATTAATTCAAACAACCAAACGGTTCGTGGTTATGCAGAACGTAATGCAATTAACGCCCCCATTCAAGGCTCAGCGGCAGACATTATCAAAGTGGCCATGATTAACGTTCATGCTGAAATGCACAAGCGGAAAATGAAGTCGAAATTGCTTCTACAGGTGCATGATGAACTTGTTTTTGACGCGCACAAAGATGAGTTGGACGAGCTCAAAGACTTGGTAAGCGAAAAGATGGTCAATGCGGTGAACCTTGAGGTACCAATGGTCGTAGATATGGGAACTGGACAGAACTGGCTTGAAGCCCATTAGGCTTTTTTGCCAACATCCTATTGAAATGGTAATTTCGTTTAGGAGTTAAGAAACAAGCAAATGATTAAATCCATCAGACAAACACTTTCAATTTTTGCAATCGTAGCCTTTTTGGCTTCATGCGATTCAGAGCAAAAAACAGCTACGCCCGAAACAGTTGTTGAATCCGAACCAGAAATGAACGATGCAGATTTGGCAGAGGCAGAGGACATGATTCAAAACATGCCATCTCCCATCGAAATGGCAATTTTGATAAAACATGCTGGAGGGGAATACAACCCTAAATTATTGAACAGTGTGAAGAGTCTCAGTAACTACGTAACTAATGGTAAAAAGACCATCAATATGGGCATTTACAGTTCCGATGTTGGCTATACTTCGCTTTACAAGCAAACACAGGAAACTGTTTTTTACCTAAATAACGTCCGAAAGCTATCAGACGATATTGGTCTTTCAGATGCCTTCGATCAATCGATGTTTGACCGTGTTGAAGCAAACATTGAGAACAGAGATTCGCTTCTTCAAATTCTAAGTAGCTCTTACGACTTAGCCAATCAGTACTTGAAAGACAACAACCGCATGAATACATCGGTGTTGATGCTTGCTGGTGGTTGGCTAGAGTCCATGTATTTGGCTGCTAATTTGGGTGCTGATGGCGGACGACCACAGGATATTATTTCGCTCCGAATACTGGAGCAAGAAAAAGTGCTAGCTAATATTGTGGTTGCCATGAGAACAATTGATGACGACCCTTTAGTAGCAGAATTCGCGTCAAAATTGGAAATACTTTCGAACGTTTTGGTTGCGAAGAATATTCGGGTTGGAGAAGGTGAAGATGCTTCCGTTGATGCTGAAAAAATGGAAAGCGTTTATGCGCTTATCGATGAAATCCGTGCTTGGGCAGTAGCATAATTTGATGTCCCTAAAACAAACTCATTTAAAGCGATCCTTCTTGTGGTCGCTTTTTTTGTGCCTTAGAGTTTCAGGTGCCCACGCCCAGCATTTTGATTGGGTAGAAAATATTGGCGGACTTGGGTTGGATGTTGGAAGAGCCGTTACTACAGATTCTGATGGCAACGTTATCGTGGTCGGTTCATTCACAGGTGGCACTCAGATTGGTGATACATATCTGACGGGTTATGGATCGATGGAAGGATTCGTTGCTAAATACACTTCCAATGGTGATTTTCTGTGGGCAAAAGTAATTTCTGGCCCAGCAGAAGATTTGGCGCGAGGTGTTGTTACAGATGGAGATGGAAACATTTTTGTGGTAGGGCATTTTACAGACACCATAACCTTTGCAGTTTCAGAAACCGATACAGCTGCTGCGAAATCTGAGGGCAACCAAGATGCATTTATCGTTAAATACTCTCCCAACGGAGAGTTTTTGTGGCATCGAACCGGGGGCGGTACCGGAGACGATACTGCAACCGATATTGATTGGTATAAATGGAGTAATAAGCTTTACGTGAGTGGTGGATTTGAAAACCGTGCAAGTTTTACAACTACCACGATTCTTTCAAATGGACTTTCTGATGCTTTTCTGATGAAAATTGATGGTGCGGGAAACGTGTATTGGATACGTAACGGAGGCGGTTCAGGACACGATATTGCCGCATCAGTTGCCGTTGGAAATGACGAGTCCGTCTACATTACCGGAGATTTTTACGACCAGGCCTTATTTGAAGGAACTACTCTTCAGACCATGGGTAGTTCCGATATGTTCTTGGCCAAATTTTCGCGCGATGGAGTCATGGAGTGGGCAGAAACAAACGGTGGAACGTCAGTGGATGTAGCTACATCAATTGGTACAGATTTAAACGGAAACGTTTTCGTTTCAGGATATTATCAGGGAACTACTTTTTTCCAGAATTTTTCAGCTTCAGCAATAAGCTACAATGATGTTTTCGTATCAAAATTTGATAGTGACGGCAATTGCCAATGGTTAAGTTCGGCCGGCAGCTGGGGGCTAGATAACTGCTTAGGAATGGCGGTAGCTTGGGATGGGTCAACTTATTTAACTGGGTTTTTCGAAGAAGAGTTGTTCAGTCAAGGTGTTTCCTTTGAAGGTGATGGCTACGACATTTTCATACTCAATTATCTCCCAGATGGCAACATTCGTTATGGTCGTAACGCGGGTGCGGGCAGTTCCGATTTTGGGACTGCCGTATGCCTGGGCCCAGATGAAAGTCTGTACGTAACCGGGTATTATTTCTTTTACTCCGATTTTGACCAAACCACTATTGGTATCGCAGATAACGGAGATGGTTTTTTAGCACGAATGACAGGTATTCTAGACGTTTCAGAACACGGAGGGAACCAACCAATAAACGATTGTATGTTTTATAACCAAAGCCACGAGACTATTGAAATTGAATGTTCTGATTTAACCAACTGGTCTGTAATCAACACTCTTGGACAAACTGTAAAAAGCGGAAGCGCAAATGCTGGACAAATAGATGTGGATTTCCTAGAAACTGGACATTACATCTTTATTTCCGAGCAAAATGGAACTCCCGTTTCTCTGAAGTTCGCAACGCCTTAGGCAACCACTTTTAGGATACGCTCAATTTGGCCAACATGCCGAACTACATGTTGTCGCATGAATTTCACACTTTGTAAAATGCTGAGTTTTCCGGCAGCAGGATGCTTGAAAAGTTCATTCCCAATAATGCTTTCATCAATCCTTTCGTATTCCTTTTTAAGCGCTTCGCGAACATCATTCCACTCCGCAACGGCCTCCGCATAAGAAACCTTGGTTCCTTTAGGTACTTGAGCAACAGAAGGTGCTTTGTATTTAAAAGGGAGAGAAACGGCCAGGCTCAGTAATTTTTGTTTGACTGCGGCACCAAACGTTGCCTTGCGATGTCCACCAAATTCCAACTTTTTCCGCAGATACAACAGCGCACCATTTTCAGCAACCTTTAAATGATAGATGGTTTCCGTTACAGACCAAGAATCCAAAGCTGGCTTTTGGGTTAACACATCATCAGAAAACTCCTCCAAACTTTTAAGCAAATTAAAACGCTCCCTTTCCATCTTATTGAAAGTGGCTAGTAATTCTTTTCGTGTTGCCATTATTCTTACAGGAATAGGGTATTATAACCGACTGATTGATTCTTTCAACTTCATCGGATTCCAATATCTCCAAGTTCGATATTCTTCAAAAGTCTTGGCATTTTCTGGCAACCATTCCAGAAATTTCTCCTTGTCGTTCTCTTGTAGAATAGTGGCCAGATATGCTTCTAAAGAGCCTCTACTTTCCAACTGCGTCATACGCTGGAACAAAGGTGAAATTATAAAGCTGTCATATTTCCAATTCTCAAGAAGGCATTTGCACTTTTCTACCTCAAGCCCATTTTCGTTGATTGTTGAAGAGCAATTTCCTGCAAGCACAAATTTGAAATCCTGATCTAATTTTTCAGGGTCTGCTCGCCAGTTTTTTCCTAAAACCACTTTTAAACTATTACCAATAAGAATAGCTGAAGACCGAAGCAAATCATCATCATCCGTCATATTAAAACAGATTTCAGCATAAAACCAAGCCCACAAATCATTGCCTGAGGCCGACATTAACGTTGCTGCCCAAAAATAATTTTCGGCAAAATTTGGCGCTGCTTCAATTCCCGACTCAAACACGGCTAACGCCTCAACTGGCATTTCCATTTCCAGCTTTTTCTTACCAAGCTGTAAATAAAGAATGCCTTCCGCAGAGAGTTTCTGAATGCCATATCGCAGCGCATCCAACTCCTTTTTTCGTTCTGGGTTCGGAGCCTTTTTCAATTCTTCCAAATCAGCATAGCAAGATGAAAGAGCTAAGTACAAATCAGCTTGCGCACTTACATGATATTGCAAATCAAACAGATATTTCTCGGCCTTCTTTGGGTTGCCATTTTTCAAATATGCTTTGCCAATCTCAAATGTGTAATCATAGTCCTGAGGTTCAAGACCGTGTGCCTTTTTAAGCAATTTAATGCCGAGGTCAAATTGGCCGTCATCAATCAGCTGTATTCCTTCAACTCCCAATGAATAGGCATCATCTCCATTTTGGGATTGTGCCTGACCAAGAACCGAGAAAAACAGAAAACAACAAAAAGCCGAAATGCGTATCATTATTCAAAGGTAAATAAATGCCCTACAAGGATAATTTGGCGTAAAGCAGCGTATCATAATACACACCATTCTTCACATGCGCCATTTTTAAACACCCTTCAAGTTCAAACCCGTTCTTCTCTAAGACCCTTGCCGATCCTTTGTTAAACTCGAAAATGGGTGCCTCCAACCGCTTCAACGGTTCTTCCCTGAAACAATGTTGAACGAATTTTTCAATAACAGCAGTCATCAATCCTTGCCCCCAAAGCGGGCGCATGAGCCAATAACCAATTTCGTCTTTATGTGCGTTAAATCCATACTTGAAATGACGACTAATAGTGCCGCAAACCTGCCCATCAGAATTTCGGATGGCCCAACTACGCTGCGGTTCATCCCTGTAGTATTGAAGCTCACACCGTTGTAGCCACCATTGCGCGTCTTCTATCGTATACGGATGCGGAATTGTGAGAGTGTTATTGGCAATTTCTTGATCGTTTATTGTTTCGGCCAAGCGAACTTTATCTGTAGAAACAAATTTGTCTAGGTAGTAGGTGTCATTTACAGTTATCATATTGTTGTATTCGTACTGAGTCTAAATATAGCCGCTTATTGTAACCCTGAGGTTGGCTTAGCGGTTCATCCCCACTTAACCTAATCAATCCGACTGCATTGGAAAACTTATACGAATACTATAAAGAGCTTGAAAACGAACACCTTAGCTTGATTTTCAATGGCGATGTAAGTAATGACATTACGGATGGAATTATCCGCATCGCGGAGTTCAACGTCAATGATTTTGAGTCTCTCGCCAACCTCTTTCCGCTTCTAAAAAATCAGGCAATTGTGCTGGGCTCAGATTGCTGGCAATGATTTTATTGTTCTTGTCTAGAACATATAGCTCAGGAGTAATATCAATGTGATACTTCCTATCGTAACGACTTTTTCTCTCAGGATCAAAAGCATTGTGAAAAGTCATGCCATTCTTACGAACAAATTCCTGCCATTTGCTTTTATCCTTATCGGTACAAAGGGCGAAGACATCCAAACCTTCGCTTTTCCATTGGTTATAAACCTGCACCATTTCCGGTGCTTCCTTTTGGCAATGTTCGCAATCGTAAGAATAGATAAACACCACTTTGATTGGTGATTTCATTCCGTGAATTGAAACCGCCTCTCCATTCTCATTTACAGCTTCAACATCTTGTGCGATTTTACCAATGAGACTTGGCTTCATCAAACTGATTTCGTCTCGCAATCCCTTTATCTCTTTTGGGTTTGACCAAAACGCTAGTTCTGGCGTCCAATACGTATCAATCATGTGCACGTACACGGCTTCCGTTCCCATGGTTTTGGGTGTTTTATATTCTAATGCAATCCAGTTTACCACAAACTTGAAAAGCTCCTTATTTCCCTTAATCTTACTGATGAGTTCATCTGAATATCTAATAAGCGAATCAGCATTCTGAGGAGTAATCTCCCGAATGTACTTACGAAGCTTATTTGCAAACACAGGCGTTCGCAACGTCCAATCGGCATTCAAATCAACATTATCGAAAAATGCTCTACGATAAAGATAAACTTGCGCTACCTGATCTACTTGTCCATTTGGCAATTTAGGATAGGTCAAGTCAGGGTTTTGCCCAGACGTTTTAAACTTGGTAAAGAACGAATTCGACTCCTTGTCGGAGAACCATTGCACGTGGTCTGTACGCTCCTTTATCAATGTCTCCTGCTTCGCTTTTACAGTATTGTATTCGGTTGTTCCTTCACCTACGGCTGCCAACTGCTTGTTTACTGACTGAAGCCTCATTCCAAACTCAGCTTCAAACTTTAAGTTCTTGTAAAGAAGCTCGTTATCTAAGCAACCTTCCACTTTCATGGATTTTACATAGTCGCCTTTTATGGTCTCTAGTTTGAACTCTTGGTCTTTATCTAAAACCAACTGAAAATAGCTGTTATCCGAACCCAGCATCAAATAATAGAAGCCCGAAGGCAACAACGAATCTGCCTCAAACACAAACTTTCCATTGACATCACTTCGAGCAGAATCTGCAATAAAGTTCTGGTTACCAAACACACCCAACAGTTTTGCGAGGTCGTTCGAAGCTCCCTTAATGCTAACCTCCAAACTCAATTTCCCATCAAGCACCTCTTCGGAAGTTTGATCCACTTTCTCGTTGTTGTTAGGCTCGCTAGAATTACTTCCGCACGCAAGCAGTACAACCGATAACATCAATTGAAAAATAACACCCATCGAATTTGAGTTCGTCATAACAATAAGAAACGTAAAGATTATTTACCGTCTGTCGGTGGAATAAAGCTCTCTAAGTCGCGGTCAAATAAATACAAGCCGCCTTTGTCTGTGCCAATTAGGTCAAGCTTATCAATTAGTGTTTGCGCCTGTCGTTCTTCCTCCACCTGCTCTGCAACGTACCATTGCAAGAAATTGTGAGTGGTATAATCTTTCACTTTCAAGCACGTATCTACCAGGTCATTGATCTCCTTTGTAACGATTTGCTCGTGCTGTAATACTTTGGTGAAAACTTCACGCGCGCCTTTGTATTCCTTCGGAGGTGCGCCAATTGTAGGAACCAACGCATGCCCACCACGGTCGTTGATAAAATGAAACAATTTCAGCATATGCTCTCGCTCTTCATCAGCCTGTGTGTATAAAAACGAACTCACACCATTCATCCCGGCTTTCTCGGCCCAAGAAGCCATCGATAAATAGTATTGAGAAGATTCGAACTCTAGTTCAATCTGATGATTTAGTAATTTTTCAATCTTTGGGTCAAGCATATTTTTATTTTAAATCTAGTTCAAAGTTACTGCTAGGCGTTAGAAATGAAAATGGGTTTGTGAATTCAAGACGAATTCACAAAAAAATCACTTCACGTACAATACATCTTTAACAGCCGAAACTGTATCGGCAACATTCGGCAACCACTCTTCTACAAAAGCCGGAGCGTAAGCCAACGGAGTGTCTTTACACGTAATACGTTTCACAGGAGCATCCATGTAATCAAATGCATCTTTCTGGACCGCATAAGTCAATTCTGATGAAATAGACGCCAACGGCCAAGCTTCTTCTACAATCACCATTCGGTTGGTCTTTTTAACTGACTCAATAATTGTCGCATAATCAATTGGACGAACAGTTCTAAGGTCAATCACCTCAGCTTCAATTCCATCCTTTGCTAATTCTTCAGCCGCGGCATTCGCCACTTTCATAATCTTACCAAAAGAAACGATGGTTACATCTGTTCCCTTACGTACAACATCCGCTTTCCCAATAGGAATCAAATATTCCCCTTCAGGAATCATTCCTTTCTCCCCGTACATCTGCTCACTTTCCATAAAAATAACGGGGTCATTATCTCGTATAGCAGATTTTAGAAGTCCTTTTGCATCGGCAGGATTTGATGGAACAACCACTTTTAGCCCAGGACAGTTAGCATACCAACTTTCAAATGCTTGTGAGTGCTGCGCACCTAATTGTCCAGCAGAACCTGTTGCTCCACGAAAAACCATTGGAGCACCAAACTGACCAGCAGACATGTGAAGCATTTTAGCAGCAGAATTAATCACTTGGTCAATTGCTACAAGTGAGAAATTGAAGGTCATGAACTCCACAATTGGACGAAGTCCATTCATAGCAGCACCAACGGCAATTCCAGAAAACCCTAACTCAGAAATTGGTGTGTCAATCACCCGCTTCTCGCCAAACTCTTCTAGCATTCCCTGACTCACTTTATAAGCGCCATTGTAGTCCGCAACTTCCTCTCCAATCAGAAACACCGTTTCATCTCTTCGCATTTCCTCATTCATCGCTTCGCGGAGCGCTTCTCTGAATTGTACTTCTTTCATGGCGTCAAATATAAATGGTTCCTTAATTGGAAAGGTCGTCTACAATCAATTTAGCGGCACTTTCAGAAGCTCCAGTTCCTCCAAGTTTATTCCATAACTCTTGATAATCGTTTTGCATTTTGTCATTTGCTTGTTCGCTTTCAAGCAAATGCTTTAATTCAGTAACAATAGAATTTAAATTGAGTTCAGCTTGTATCAGCTCTTTTACAACTGGCTTATCTAAAATTAGGTTTACCAACGATATATATGGAACCTTGATTAGCGTTCGAGCAATTCGTACCGAAACACCGTTGGCTTTGTAGCAGACAACCTGTGGCACCTTTAAAAGTGCTGTTTCTAACGTTGCTGTTCCAGAACCAACCAATGCGGCTTTTGATCGCGATAGCAACTTGTAAGTTCCTTCATCAGAAACTATGGCTTTTCCCAAATTAAATCGGGTTTGATAGAATGCTTTCGTTCTCCCCGGTGCTTTGCCAATTATGAAATGATAATCAGGAAACTGTTCCTGAATGTTTAGCATTTCTGGAAGAATATGTTTGATTTCTTGTTCCCGAGAGCCAGGGAGAAGCGTAATTACATTCTCTCGTTTTACTTCAAAAGTTCTGTTCCGCGCTTCAATTTCATCAATCAATGGATGGCCAACAAAATCAACGTTCATTCCATGCTTCGCGAAGAATTCCTTTTCAAATGGAAGAATGACCATCAATCGGTCAATGTTCTTCTTCATCTGCTTTACCCGACTTTCTTTCCAAGCCCAAACCTGTGGCGAGATGTAATAGAAAACTCGAATGCCGCGCTTTTTAGCCCACTTCGCCATTCTCAAATTGAAACCAGGGTAATCGATTAGAATAATGGCGTCTGGCTTATTGTCTTCCATTGCCTGCTTGCAGACTTTGAAGTTTTCGCGAATGGTCGAGTAGTTTTTGACCACTTCAACAAAACCCATGAAATTCAATTTGTCCAGCGAGCGCAGAACTTTCATTCCCGCATTCTTCAATCGGTCTCCTCCAAAACCTTCAAACTCTGCCTTTGGATTAAGAGCAGAAATCGACTTTACAAGATTAGCTCCGTGCATATCGCCAGAAGCCTCTCCTGCTATGACGAAGAATTTCATTAGACGAAGAACTTCAGGATGACGATAACTAGGCCGTATAAGAAGGTCGCCATAATCACTCCGCGTGCAGAAACATCAAGCTTAAATCGATAAAACAGGAAGAATGCTCCTAGGTTTCCTAAAAGTCCAATGGAAATCAATCCTGGAAGATTGTTGCTTTGAACCATAATCTCATAAAACCCCATTAAACTGGTGTGTCCAAACTGAACTTTCCAGAATCCAAGCATGACAATTAACGGAGCAATAAGTCCGAAAATCAATCCTACTATGGTGTTGTCTTTGCTCATTCCAAATCCCATTCATTCAGTCGTTGCATAGCGTGATGCGCTGTTAAATCGAATTGCACCGGAACGGCAGAAACGTATCCGTTTTCAAGTGCCCAAACATCGGTGTCTTCACCTTTATCGTAGTTGGCAAATGCACCCGTTAGCCAGAAATACTTTCGTTTATGCGGATCCGTTCTTTCATCAAATTCCTCTTCCCACTTGGCATTTGCCTGACGGCAGATTTTTACTCCTTTAATCTCTTCTAACGGCAAGTCGGGAATATTCACATTCAATAATGTTCCTGTTGGCATTCCGAAATGAAGCAAGTTCTTAATCATCATCTTCACGAAGTGCTTTGAAGCTGTAAAATCTGCCTTCGCAGAATAATTCAAAAGTGAAAAACCAACTGA